>JBGTLQ010000213.1:0-1505 GCA_041744075.1 Terrimicrobiaceae bacterium | reverse complement strand
GCAAACAGAGGCATCGGAGCTACCACCCAGGGTTCAAGCACCACAGATCGATCCATTGACGCAGTTTGGGCAGGGGTTCCAACGCCCAGACATGCCTGCGCTTTACCAAGTGGCCCTCGCCTTCGTTACAGCTGCGATGGTCCTCTTGCCGCTCATCTACCTTTCGCTGGTCGGCCTTTCGATCTACGGGACCTATTACCATGCCACTGAGCATTATGGGCCCCTCTTCCTTGAAAGCCGCGGTCGCATTTGGTGGAGCCTCTTTCTCTTTTTCACCCCGCTGCTGAGCGGTGTGACCATCAGCTTTTTCATGATCAAACCGCTGTTCGCGCCGCGTGTGGAATCTGCTGAGCCATGCAGCCCGACACGGCAGTCTGAGCCCCAGCTCTATGCTTTTGTGGAAAAAGTGTGTGACATCGTCGGCGCACCTCGACCCAGCAAGATTTATCTGGATTCACAGGTCAATGCCTCGGCCAGCTTTCGACGCGGTTTTCTGAGTTTGTTCGGCAATGACCTGGCGCTGACCATTGGTTTGCCACTGGCAGGCGGATTGACCATGCGGCAGTTGGCGGGGGTCCTCGCTCATGAGTTCGGGCATTTTACCCAGGCCTCAGGAATGCGGCTGACTTACATTATCCGTTCGATCAATCACTGGTTTGCCCGTGTTGTGTATGAGCGGGATGAATGGGATGCCCGGCTGGAGGATCTTGCAGAGGTTGGCGATGTGCGCGTCCAAGTCATGGCAAACCTTGCACGCCTGGCTGTTTGGTGCTCCCGTCAGATTCTGCGCGTGCTCATGATTCTGGGGCATTTGATTAGTTCCTTCGCACTGCGTCAGATGGAGTTTCATGCTGATTCTTTCGAAACCCGCATGGCCGGGAGTGAATGCTTCGAACAAACCGCCCGAAGACTTGCGGTGTTGAACCAGGCGACTGGCGAGACCTACGAAAAGCTTCAAGAATTTTATCAGAACGCTCACCTTCTTCCGCAGGATTTGCCTTCCGCCGTTCTTTGCCGGGCCGCATCCTTGCCTGAATCCACATTGGCCGAAGTGGATGCGGAACTCAGTGAGAGTAAAACCAGTATTTTTGATACACATCCTTCTGATGCCGAGCGCATCCGCCGCTCATGGGATGAAAGCGCCGAAGGAATTTTTCATCTGGACCTGGACGCCACACAGCTTTTCGAGAACTTCGAGTTTTTTGCACGGATCGCAACCGAAAGACACTACGAAGTGGAATTGGGCAGGCCCATACCCGAAGCCCACCTGATCTCCGCCGAAGTGTTCAACCGGGCACTGGATCAGGCTTGAGTGCAGTCATTTCGAAAGGGGGCGTGAATCGCGGGGGTCAGTCCCGGCTATTGAAGATGATGGCCAAGCGTGAATCGCGGGGGTCAGTCCCGGCTATTGAAGATGATGGCCAGAATTGCGAGATATCTCAGCCAAAAAGACCACAACACTCTGGAACACCGTATGAAAATATGAGGTGACAAACAATAGCCGG
>JBGTLQ010000212.1:0-3018 GCA_041744075.1 Terrimicrobiaceae bacterium | reverse complement strand
GCTCCAACTCACAAACTTCCGATGCACTGAAAATCGATTGTGCGAGGTAATAGCCGTTTTTCTGAAACGACTCTGCAATGAGTTGTGCTGTCTGGGGTGAGATAAGATTTGTCATGAAAAGAGCCTGCGTTTTTATTCGGCCAATTGCAATTGGACCAGTCTGGATATGTGTGGTATAAATTCCTGAATTGGAATGAAACCGGATTACGCAAAGGTCACGATTGCCGGAGAATTCCCACTCCACCCCAAATGGAACGCCACAATCTACCGGCACAGCACAGTAGCCTTGCATGTGCATGGCTACCGGGCGCGGCTTCGGGTGGCGGAGGAGGATTTTGAGATCTATCCCGGAGACTTCACCATCACCCCGCCCAATCAGGAGTCGCAATACACGCTCACGGCCCCGGGTCACCATCTCTGCATTCATTTCAGACCGGCAAAAGGAGCAGCGCCAGCTTGGAATCGATCCCGCTGTTGGCGGGATCTTCCAGAGTGCGGCCTGATTAGGGGAACGCTGGAATTGATTATCGCGATTCGACGCAGGTTTGATCTGGGAGCGGAACGAAGTTCACAAGCCCAAGGTTTGGCACTTGCCGCAGTGCTCAGCGCCCTTGAACTGCTGGATCAGGGAGAAAATCAGAGGTCACCCAGGCCGCGGTCAAACAGAGCTGTGACTGCGGCTGCCCGCAAAATTGTTGAGAACCTGGAAAGCCCGCTCGATGTTCCAAGGCTGGCGAACTCTCTTGCCCTGAGTCAGGACTACCTGTCACGCCGTTTCAAAGAAGAATACAGGGTGACCATCCCGAGGTTTTTACTGCTCCGCAGAATGGAGTTTGCCCGACGTTCTTTGCGGGAGACAACCCTCTCAATCAAGGAAATCGGAGCACAGTCGGGATTTCCCGATCCCCGCCACTTCAATAAAGTGTTCCGTCGTTTCAACGGAGTCAGCCCAACCACCTTTCGCCAGCTTGCCGAGTGACCCACAACTCGCTCCCCGTAAAGTGACCGCGCTCCATCAAATTCACAAATCTCGACATTTGCTGCTGGATTTACTGCCCTGACGATCTATATCTGTTTTGCGCGTAACACTAATCTTTTGGCCAGATTTTGAGATCGCAGGTGGCATGGAATAGTATTTCCCATGGGCAGTGACGAGAGTTGTGAGACGAAAAAACTGATCTTCAGCTTTTGAGGAGAGAACAAATGCAAACAAGAGAATGGCAACAAGGGATGGTTTCATTTGTGTATTCAGTAAATGATGTGGGTTAACAGCCAGAACACGATTTAGCTGGTTGCTTGGTTTTTGTCGAGCATCCGCGATGAGGAATCCCCGCTTGCTTCTGGCGTGCTTCCTGCCCGCGAAGCGGACCAGAAGGAAGCATGCCAGAAGTCCCAAAGGGATGTCGATTTGGTCCCTCGGTCTGCATTTTTTGGTTCACCAGACTCCTCGCGACAAAGAATTTTCTCGTTTGAACTCGGCCATGATTGAAACAGGCCTAGGATCGTCTCCGGTGGTATTGAGGCTGACGTAGCCCGAAATATTGCAGGTAATAGTGTCTCCTGAAATCCTTAAGATGTTCACAGAAAACTTCTCGATTCCCTCATGCGCCCATTCGTAATAATTGGTGACATTGTATAGCGGATCTCTGTCGATATATGCTGGCTGGTTGAGCCACTCTGATCCCACCTTAATCTCTGGTTCTTCAGCTAGGACAATCGTGACTTCGAGATTCGGGGGATAGTCCTTATCCGATAAAGCAGTCGTCTGGCACTTTAAGGTGAACTCTACACCGTGCTTTTTTCTCTTCCAATTGTAAGCCGCTAGCGAAACTGGAAAGAGAACGTCTTTCCCGTCTCTTGCGACTCGCAGTTTGTTTTCAGGCTGGAGAGGTGACATAGGCGAATTTGGTGGAGGCCTATCGTCGCAACCCAAAAGTGATGAAATTGCGAAGGCGCCTATCGACCGGATCATTTTATTGCAGAACGTAAAGCGCGTGCACCCCTACAAGCGAGAGCGCACGTCGATCACAGGGTTGAGGTTGTAGTTACTGGAAATCATCGTAACTGAACGGCTGGTAGGGGTTGTCACGGCGCGGCTTGTTCTACTTCTTGTTTTTGGTGATAGGCAAGGCGGTTTATTATCGCCGTCTCCAGCTCGCAATCGACACCGATAATGACTACGGCTAACCTCTCCGACTCGAAGTCTTCGTAGGAGGTGTTCCACCAGAGGAAATCAATCACGTCCTCAATCGGCTCATCATCGTGCCAAGTGGTCATGAGAAATCGATCCTCGGGTGCGCCGTCACCAACGCAGGTCTCGTCAATCACGTCATGCCAAACCTCACAATCGTGTCCGAAGGTGAGCGCATACTGGCAACGCGAGCTGACGATATCCGATGTGATCCGGTCGCGCTGCCCTACAGAGACCAAAGGCGACGTAATCACCAACAGGAGTGCATAGTCCTCCTCGAAGGGAGAACTGAGCGAATCCGCGTCATTAGGCAGCACAACGATGGAGATCTGATGATTCATGCTTAGCAGAACAGTATTATTGAGTCGCTCGAAAGGGCAGACTTCGTCCATGACGTCTCATTGGGCTTTTTTAGCCGCACGGATACCTCGATTCAAGAACATTGAGTTGAAACGATCGGGACGACCGTGCCCCTTGGTTTTTGATGCCGGCCCCGCAGGCGCGGGGCCAGCGTTCCCAAGGATAGGAAAAGTGAAAAGTGGAACAAACGATTTTCAGAACTTTGTCGTCTGTGTGTTCTCCCAGCCAAAGAAATTCGTTCCAAATTCCTACGAATAAATGCATAGGTGATTGACCTTCAGGGTCTTCATGTTGCTTCATGGTGAAATATTTCCGATGTCTCTTGATCAAAAGAAATTTGTTCCAAATGCCTCTACGCTGATTTTTGGAAGCCATTCAGTGCCAAGATGGTCGGGACGACCGTGCCCCCTGTCTTCGGCAACAGTTTGGAAAGCATTCAGGAAATCAGAAAAACCTGTTCATCTTCC
>JBGTLQ010000211.1:0-12361 GCA_041744075.1 Terrimicrobiaceae bacterium | reverse complement strand
GTGCCCGGGTTTCGAGGTGGTTCAAATGATGTCACAGATCCACGAACTCGGACCAAGTCCCCGTAGCGGGGAGGAGCCCCTCTCCAGTCCACTTGAACTGGAAAAGAAACCTTCCCTGACCAGCCGGGCACGCGCATCTCCATGACCATCGCAGGGAACGAAGAACGCCCATCTTCATAAACAGTCGGAAGCTCCAAAACCCGGGCATGAACGTCCACCACCGACGGTCCAGGCCATGCCATGGCAAATTTGGCAGATGCCGACGCGCGACTTTGCCATCCGTGCAGGGCAGCGAAAGCTAAAACCGTTCCAACAAACAAGCAGATCACGGAAACTCGAACGCGTTTCCCAGCGCTCCAAAACGAAAACCCCAAAGCCAACAGTGAAACACTCAGGCAAAAAAATCCTGAGGGATGAAAAAAACTATCAGCAACGATCCCGACGATTGCTGCTACCACCAGCGGCAAAAACGGCAGACGCTGACGCAAGAAGCTGCGAAAATGTCCGCTCTCTTTTTTCATCTCTGGCCACAGAATTTTATCAGAACCATGACCCACCAAAGTTTGTCGGGGTCTTTGCCGTAAAACTTCAGCCCACCGTCCCGCCCACGATGGTCCTCCTTCACTGCACAGCTTGCCCGTCGTGAATGGATTTGATGGATGCCTGGTGATTTCTTTTGATGGTATGGCATGCCCCAAGCCTCCAAGCACTCAGCGCGCTGACTTAGGTCGAGAAGCAATTCCTCAGCGTGCATCCGCGTTTTGTGCTCATAAAAAACGTTATGATTTGTTTCGATTTCTCCATAATCGAACGTTTCCATCGGCTCAATTCCTCGCTGCGGAAATTCATCGCAACTCCCTGAGACGGTCGCAATTTGAACCCTTCCGTCATATCCGGCCTCATGATTGCGCAGCGACCACGTGTTCACGGACACAAGAATTCTCGGTGAAAAACCGCAATGCATGGTGATCCACACATGATCAATGCGGTCTTCATGCCGACTTTCTTCAACCCGGGACTGAAGGTCCGTTCCGCAGGCTTTCACAAAAGGAAGCCTCGTGAAGGACGCATTCATGACAGCAATTACCGGCGCGTCTTTGGCCGGTGTGGATTGGTTAGTTGAACGAGAACGGGCTGTAGAGGGATTCCTCGTAGCCCGAATCATAAAATCCATCAACAATCGGCTGATTGTAGGCAAACGGCTGCTCGTCCTGATAAAGTGGTGAATTGTAGTAGGCGGCTTTTTGTTGATTGTTCGTGCGGGCTGTTTGCTTTGCTGTCGTGCGACCGTAGAAACCTTGCGTTTCTTGCAGGTAGTTGACCAACTGCGGAGTGGCTCCCTTCGCACTCAGAGCGTTGAGTTGTGATGACGAGAAATTGTAAGCCTTCTGGGTGCTTTCCAGATAACCGGTGATCACATGGGTGGGCACACCCTTGGAGACCAACTCCGAGATATCTTGGTAGCCCAAAGCCTGTCCGCCTTTGATTTTACTGGTGACCGAGGGGCTGACACCACTGGAAGAAACACTCTGAACAACAGCAGGGTTCACCTGCTGACTCGCACAGCCCACGAGAAATAAACCAGAAACTGCCAGAACCACAGGAAGGAAACGAATGATCATGTTCTATCGTTTATCTTTCGCGAGGCCTTCATGCAAACCAATAAAAATGGCACAGCGTGGTGCTCAAATAGCAGAGAAAATCTATCAGTTGTTGGGACAAGTGAATCGTCAAAGACAGGATTGGCCGCGCTACCAATTGATCCTTTGATGATTCTGTGTTGCGGAGCTGCAGGGGAAACATTAAAACTATCACATAATGTTCAAACCCCCTCTCGCATTCGTAATTTTTGCTGCCACGTTGTCCTCACTTTCCGCACAACAGGACGGCCCACCTATCAATGTGGATTCTGTTCTGCGAGAACTGGCGGCCTTGGAGGACAAACAAAAGCAAACCCATCAACAAGCCCTTGCTTCCGCAATAAATACCCTCAGACCAGGATCAGGTGGCGGATCCTCGGCCTCAAACCTTTACCAAAGCGCGGTTGAGGCCACGCGGTTTGAAGGCCTGCGAGACAAAGTCTCAGCCTTCATCGATTGGAAAAAACAGAACTCCGACCTCCTCAGGTCCTCTGAAATGCAAGCCGCCCTGGGCCTTCATATTCGGTATTTGCTGCTTTCGATTCAGCGAAGCCAGGCGGAGGACGGTAAGGAGTTTGTCCAACCCTCCTTAGATTACGTTGACGACCTGCGGCGGCTGTTGGACAGCCTCGATAAAATGGACAAAGTTCCAGATCAGATTCGGGATCTATTGAACAAGGGGATCAATGACAGCTTATTCACCAAGTGGCTGCGGCTTGGGCCATGGTTGCCCGGAGCCAAAGACTGGGAGGCCAACCCGGGAAACCTCTCAGGGATCCTTGAGAAAAATGTGAGGACTGTTTTTCGTGAGGAGAAATCTCCCAAGGTCATCGACACGTGGGATTACGAAATGCAGTTCGAAGCGGCCCGTGTGACCACTGGAAGACTGGCCCATGCGGCGGACAGTTTTAATACCGTCAATCGGCCCAAAATGGAGTTTTCACGTGCCAACGATATGATTCTGAGTGGTCAAAAAAATCGTGGCACCGCAGAGATCCTAACGCTTGTGCGGACCTATCCAACGCATCCAGATTTTGGAACTTGGGTTGCACGCTTGAAAGAGTTGCTCACGCCCTCAGCCCAGACGCCGACCCCCTGATTTCCGAGGTTTCTCTTGAGAGAAGCGAAGGCTGGCTGATAGGCTTATCTGAGATGAATGATTATTTGATGGCGGCAAGTGAAGCCGCTCAGGCGGCGGGTGGGTTGATTCGTGCGCATTTCGACCGTCCCCTCTCTGTGGATGCCAATGAGGCTCATGATATCAAACTGGAGCTGGATCGCCGGGCACAGGAGTTGATCGAAAACCTCCTTTTGGGCCAGTTTCCCACGCATGCCTTTTTGGGCGAAGAAGGCATTCGAGGTGCCACTGGGAGTCCCTACGAGTGGATCGTGGATCCCATTGATGGCACCGTGAACTTTTTTTATGGGATTCCTCATTTTGCGGTATCGATTGCCTTGCGCCATGCTGGAAAGATTGTTGTGGGTGTGATCTATGACCCCATGAGAGATGAATTGTGGGCCGCTGAGGAAGATGGTCCGGCAACGCTGAATGGTAAGGAAATCCGTGTCAGCAAGAGAACACTCATCTCGGACGCCATGGTCTCGGTGGGAGTTGCCAAGTCGTTGGAATCGATTGAGCATGGGATGGTGCTGTTTGAACGTCTTGTGAAATCCGCGAAGAAGTGCCGGATGATGGGAAGCGCAGCATTGGACATCGCCTATGTGGCTTGTGGACGGCTTGACGCTTATATTGAAGGCCAAATTAGCATTTGGGATATTGCCGCAGGGTGGTTGATCGTGGAGCGAGCTGGCGGCACGGTCAAATTAACCCCTCATCCCACCGCAAAAGCCAAATTTTCCATTGTGGCAACAGCCGGAGGGATCGATTTTTTTAAAGAATGACCCGCTGTGGTATCGGCTATGATGTTCACCGTTTTGCCCATGGGCGACGGTTGATTCTTGGTGGAGTGGAGATTCCTCACGAAACCGGGTTGGAGGGCCATTCGGATGCGGATGTTTTGAGTCATGCCATTGCCGATGCGTTGCTCGGAGCTGCGGGCCTGCCAGATATTGGTCATCATTTTCCCCCCAGCGATCCTTCGATTCGCGGCATTAGCAGCTTGGTCATTTTGCGCAGGGTGGCCGACCTGATTGCCGAGCAGGGAGGGGTCATTCAAAATGTGGACGCCACTCTCATAGCCGAGGCTCCGCGAATCGCCCCTCATCTTCACGCCATGAAACCTGCGATTGCAGCGGCCATTGACATAGCGCCGAACCTTGTTGGCATCAAAGCTACCACGAATGAGGGTATGGGATTTTTAGGAAGAGGTGAGGGGATTGCCGCGATGGCGGTTGCCACCGTGGAACTCTGAGTTGGCGTCAGGGAGTTCGGAGTCGAAAGAGCCGTTCGCCCGCTTTGGGTACGAGGAGGACTCCTTCCTTTTCCCGATTAGCAAAGTCTTCCTTCCGAATAGATGCCGGGTCCCGATAACCCAAATTGATTTCGCGGCAAATAGACTCCGGGATTCCTGTCGCCAGCGTGACCTGAACCCTGCAGCGCTCCACACCATTCTCAAAGGTGCCAACGCCCCGCACATGCGTTGAGTGGGCTAAGACCCCCCAGGGATAATCTTTGAATCGGTCCCATTGCTTGAGAAAATAGTCACGGCAATGATACCCAATCTCACGGATCAATTTTCCATGGGCGATGCTGATTTCGTGGATGTGCGGAGCATAAATGATCAGTTCGCCTCCATCAGCCACCACTGGTTCGAGTTTGTACATGCACTTGCCGCCAACCCAAAGTTCATCATACATCGCGGGCGCGCAGGAAAGGACCGTCTGAAATGGGGTGTCCCGAAACTCCAAATGGGTGCGCTCCGATAGATCGCTGGCGGCATCCCAGGCCAACTCGGGCGTGCCAGCAAAAATTCCCGCAAAGGTGGGTCCCTCAACCACCAAACAAAAACAAAATTTTGGAATGGGAACCATCGAAGCCGCTCGATCCACGACTTTGCGAACAGGTGTCCACTTGTGACCAATAATCATCGGGTTGGTGATCACAGCCCCCAGCCAATGGAAAAAATTCAAAATGGCCGGTCCGCCCACTCCGGGGAACAAATATTTGTTCCCGCCAGAAAACCCAACGACCTCATGGGGAAACACCGGACCGATGATAATGATCTGATCATACTCCAACACGTGACGGTTGATCTCCACAGGCACGTCCATGGAAAAGAGCCCGTCTGACAACTTCGCGATTTCATTGGCTGGAATAATGCCCAAGTTTTGCAGTGCAGCAGGGTCATTCCATGCGTGATTCAGAAATTTAACCGAAGCATAGGTCGTTGCTCTCTCTTCCTCGGTGATTTCCAAGCGCTCCCGGATGGCTGCCTCTGCCATAGGAGGATGGGTGCCAAGCGCAATCATCACGTCCAGAGCTTGCGCTTGGGGACTGATATGACGGTGAATCGCCTTAAAAACCTGCCCAACCGGAGCCGTGCGTGTGCTGTCTGGTACGATTAAAAGAATTTTCCTCCCCTTGGGATCGATCGATTTCAAAGACTCGACGATCACGTTTTCAACGGCCGCGTCCTCCAGGGAATTCCCCGGCACACTCACAGCAGAGTAAACTTCGCTCATATTGTCTGTGACAGAAACCCACCATCCACTCGCAGATCCGCGCCGGTCACAAATCCGCTAGCCGCCTCGCTGGCAAGAAACACGGCCGCCCCCGCCAATTCATCAGGGTTGCCAAATCGCCCCATCGGCGTATGACCCAATATTGACTGAGCCCGGGGAGTCGGCGTGCCATCGGCTTGGAAGAGCAGAGCCCGGTTCTGCTCGGCGGGAAAAAAGCCGGGGGTGATGGAATTCACCCGGACTTTGTACGGAGCCCACTCACGCGCAAGGAAAAGGGTCAGACTGAGGGCCGCCGCCTTGGCTGCGGAATAGGCCACCACCCGCGAGAGTGGAAGATGCGCCGAAACGCTGGCAATGTTGATAATGCTTCCTCCGCCCCGCTCGCAAAATCCCGGTCCAAAAACCTGACAAGGAACCAAAACACCTCCGATGAGATTCAGATCAAAATTGGCAGCCCAGTTTTCTAACGTGATCTGCTGGATGGAATGCTCGGGAGTGACCGTCACCTTGGGGTCATTTCCCCCAGCCGCATTCACCAAAATCGACGGGGCTCCCAAAGCCTCCAAAATCTGCTTTTCCGCCAACCTCACACTCTCGGGCGATGATGCATCCACTTCAAAAAAAGCCGCCGTCCCACCAGCCTCTTGAATCTCCAAGCACCGCTTTTCTCCTCGTTCCGCATTCCGACCACAAATCGCTACCGGAGAACCCGCTGATGCTAAAGCCTTCGCAATAGCCCCCCCAAGCGCACCCGTGGCACCAATCACAACCGAAACTTTTGTTGAAAGATCAAAAAGAGAATTCATGAGCGGGTCATCATGACAAAACGGCGCCCATGGCACCAGAGGAAATCCCACCCTGTGCCGTTTGCGCGGTACAGCTGTACCGCGTAAACGGTAAAAACCCTGGCCCTAAAAACCTCCACATCAGCTCCCGTTTGTATGATCAAGGTGGATCATACAAACGGGAAATCGTGGGACATGTATCTTGCTGTTCGCGGCGGGTCATTCGGTTCGAGGTGAGCACTTCAGACCTGAGGGGACAGGAAAATGTCTCCCGTTTGCGCGGTACAGCTGTACCGCGTAAACGGGAAAAAGCGGATTTTTGATTTTCAATCCGTGGTTGAGTTTTGGGGCGTGTCGGGTGGGGTATCTGAGGGTGGGGTGGGATTGAGGAGTTCGGCGAGGGGGGCTTCGCGGTCGCTGCGCAGGCGGTAGAAAAAATCGTCTTCTCCGCGGTGGAGGTCGATCCAGTTGAGGAACTGAAGGGTGGAGAGGAGTTTTTGGAGGGTTTTGGGGTCTGAGAAATGGAATCCGAGTTCGGAGACGGTGGTGCGTCCGAGTTCTGCGATGATGGCGAGAAGTCTGGTGGCCTCGGCTTTTTCGTGGTGGGAGAGTTTGAGTCGTCCGTCGAGGTGCTCACCAATTGAGAAGGTGAAGGTAGCGGGGAGCAGGAGCACATCAGGGAGGAGGTGCCATCCGATGACGGGGCGGTCAGGGGGAGGTCGGAAACGTTTCACCCAGCGAGAAATTCCTCCCCAGATCAAGAGTGTGGCGGCCATGGCGCCAAAGGCGGGGTTCAACCATTTGGGGAAGGTTGCAGTTTCGCCAAGGGTGATGGTTTCAAAGAGAAGGACCAGCGCACCAAAAATTCCGTAAAGAAACACCCAGGCCAACCAGGCAAAAAACAGGCTTGCGGCGGCCGCCAACCAGCAGTGGCGGTTGTGATCGCGAAGGCCACGGGCAATCGCTTTTTCCAGAGCTTTCACAAAAGGCCTGCTCCACGATAGCCATCCGGGTCGATTTCGACTTCGGCAAATCCTGCCTCCTTGAGCGCCGTAACAGCCGTGACTTGGCGGCGCAGGAGTTCAGGCAGCTCCGTGGGGGCGACTTGGATGAGGGCGCGAGCTGGAGCTGTCTCAAGCAGTCGGACACGAACGATTTGAAAACCCAGGTCGTGAAGAGCGTTTTCTCCTCTCTCAACCAAGGTGACTGCCTCCCGGGTCACTGGCGTTCCATGCGGGATCCGCGAGGAGAGGCAGGGTTGCGCCGGGGTTTCGGCCGAAGAAAGTCCAAGATATCTGGCAAGTGTTCGAACCTCTGCCTTGGCAAGTCCAGCGTCACGCAATGGGGCCAGGACCGAAAACTCTTTGGCAGCGGCACTTCCAGGGCGAAGGTGAGGGGCATCATCGGCATTCTCCCCGTAAGCGATGGCAGCGAAGCCTCGCTCCGAAGCGAGCTGCTCCATTTTTACAAAAAGCTCAGCCTTGCAGAAGTAGCAGCGATTGGGAGGATTTGCGGCGTAGTGGTCGTCGTCAAACTCGCTGGTTCGAAGGATTTCCAACGGGATGGGGCGGGCCTGTTCGATGGCCGCTGCGAGGGATCGCCGAGGCAGGCTGGGGCTGTCGGCAATCACGCCAAGCACATCTGTGCCCAAAGTCTGGTGGGCGATAGCCAGCAGGCAGGAACTGTCCACTCCCCCCGAGTAGGCCACGAGGAGGGGTTTGTGGGTTTGCAAGGCTGTCGTGAGCTTGGCAAGTTTTGAGGCCAACTCGCCGTGGCTTTCTTCTAAGAGTCTTTCGTGAAGAGTCATTCGTTCAGAGCCCAAGGCGTTGAAACAACGCGTCGAGCGGAAGTTGGAGGCCGATAAAACAGGCCCCGAAGTCGGTGTATTTGGCACTGACTTCATCATAGCGCATTTCGTGCACCATATCTTTGATCAGGCTTGTGGACTGCGCAAACAGGGTGACGCCCCATTCCATATCATCCAATCCTGTGGAGGCTGTGATCATTTGTTGGACGTTCCCTCCATGGATTTTCCAAGCCTTGGTGTGCTCAGTCATGAGTTTTTTGCGGGTCGCAAAGTCGAGCGCGTACCAATTTTGTCCGTCGGTCCGACGCTTGCTCATGGGATAGAAGCAGATCACTGGCCAGTCAGGCAGGTGGGGTTTCAGGCTTTCCATTCTGTCCTTGGCGATCTGAGATCGAAAAGCCACGAGTTTTTGCTCAAACTTCTTTGAGCCCGGAGTCAGAGCCTGCTCTTTTTCCAAGATGGCCGCGTAATCCGCCTCTGTGGTTGTGTCGTTATGGCTTTCTGTCACTGAGAAGTAAGCAAATTCGGGGTTGAGCATGTCCGGCCCCAGGGACAGGGCAAGCCGTTTTGCGAAGCCATCGGCAACGTGAAGATCCGGGGTTACGATGATAAACCCCAAATCAGCTTTGGGCGTGACAATGCTGAAGGTCAGAAGTTGGGTGTCCGGCTCGGCACGGATTTCTTGGACCAGCGCTGCCATGGCTGTTTTGGCTTCGATTTTGGACCGAGGATCCAAAAGCTCCCATTGACCATGTTCAATGCTCAGGAAGAGGTGAAGCACGTGGCAACCTTCGGTCAGCAGGATCGGCTCGTTGGCATTTGGCATGAATTTAATGGGTGGAAATGATGGCTTTCCGAAAAAACGGTTGCAATCCAAGCAGTCGTGTCTGATTCTCGGTCTTTAAAGAATTATCACTTATGGCCGACGTCGCAAACAAGTATGCTCAAAATGTTACAGGGAAGTTTTATGTCGATGACCAGTGCATCGACTGTGATTTGTGTCGTGAGACCGCCCCGAACAATTTCACCCGTGATGACGATGGGGGGCACAGTTATGTCTTCAAGCAGGCAGAAACCCCTGAGGAAGATGCCCAGTGCAAAGAGGCCATGGAAGGTTGCCCAGTTGAGGCCATTGGCAGCGACGGCGAATAATACCTGCCGAAGTCGGCGATTTCAGTGATGAGAGTCGAGAGTCTTCGGAAATTGGTTCTCGAAGATTGGCGTGGCTTGCCAGATGGCAGTGAAAAGCCGGATCGCTGCATCACCGTGGGAGATGCTCTCAAAAAACTGCTTCCCAAGCTGGGGCTTTCAGACTTTCTCAATGAAGAACAAATCCGGTTGGCGTGGCGGGAAATCGTTGGCGATTTCTTGGCCAGTCATTCCGCACCGGTCTCGATTCAGCGAGGTGTGTTGATGGTTCAAGTGCTTCAGCCTGCGATTCGTTATGAACTGGACCGGACTTGGAAGCCGGAGGTGCTGCGAAAACTGCGCGCAAGGTTTGGTGAGAAAGTGATCCGAGAGGTTCGATTTCGATGATTAAAAATATCCTGCTCGACTGGTCAGGCACTCTGGCTGATGACCTTGGCCCTGTCTTGGTCGCGACCAATGCCATTTTTCGCCATTACGGTCGAAGTGATCTCACGCTGGACGAGTTCCGTCAGCATTTCCGTCTTCCGTTCTCCGGGTTTTACGCTGAACTCCTCCCGGAAGCCACCGAAGAGGGGCTGGAGGCCCTTTATGAACGATTCTTCCATGAGTTGAATGACGACGTTGATTTGCTTCCGGGGGCGCGGGATTTTTTGGATTTCTGCAAAGACACGGGTCGGAGAACGTTTCTTCTTAGCACGATCAAGCCTGCCCACTTTGAGCTTCAAGCGGGGAGGCTGGGTGTGAGAGATCATTTCGAGCACGCTTATGTTGGGATTGCCGACAAGCGGGAAAAAATCCGCGAAATTCTTCGTGATCACAATCTGGACCCTGCGGAAACCATCTTTGTCGGGGACATGGTGCATGACATCGAGACGGCCCGTCATGGGGGAATCATGGGAGTTGCGGTGCTGACCGGCTTTGATTCGGTCGAGAAACTCCTGCCTGCCCGCCCTCCGGTGATCTGTCAGGGACTCGACGAGTTGCGTCTGCTACTTGGTTAATATTTCGAAATGACAAGAAGCTGAGCTTTTCCCTTGAGTGTCGAGGGGAGTCCCTCCATCTTTTTCCACCCATGCACGATTTTAAATATCAGGATGAGCGGTTGTATTGCGAAGGCGTTGACCTCGGTTTACTGGCCGATGAGATCGGGACACCAGCGTATGTTTATTCCACGGCGACCATTTTAAACAATTACCGACGGATGGATGCCGCATTCGCGGGGTTGGATCACATGATTTGTTATGCGATGAAGGCCAATTCCAATATTGCGGTTTTGGATCTTCTGGCCAGGGAGGGCGCCGGGTTTGACATTGTGAGTGGGGGAGAACTCTTTCGTGTTCTTGCCGCAGGCGGCAGAGCGACCAAAACCACGTTCGCGGGCGTTGGCAAAACCGAAACGGAAATTGAAGCTGCCCTGCGTGAAGGCATTTATTGTTTGAATGTGGAGAGCGAAGCCGAGCTGGACCGCATTGAAAGCGTGGCGGCAAGAATGGGTTGCCGGGCTCCGGTCGCTGTGCGGGTGAATCCCGATGTGGATGCAGGGACTCATGAATTTATCTCCACGGGGAAAAGCAAAAACAAATTTGGTATTGGCATGGATCGCGCGGATGCGGTGTACGAGCGCGCGGCATCCTGCCCTCACTTGCAAGTGAAAGGTGTGCAAACGCACATTGGGTCTCAGATCCTTGATCCGGCTCCTTTTGCTGAGGCCATCTCAAAGCTATTGCCGCTGGTTAAGCGGCTCCAGGCTCAATACGCCATTGAGTTTTTCAGCGTCGGGGGTGGGGTGGGGATCTGTTACGACGATGCCCTTGCCAGTGGTCAACCCAGTTGGTGGCAGGAATCCGGAGACTCCGCACGCTTCACGCCCGAGCAATATGCGGATGCCATTGTTCCGCTGCTGAAACCGTTGGGGTTAAAAATTCTTTTTGAACCAGGGCGCTCCATGGTTGGCAATTCGGGCGTGCTGCTTTCAACCGTTGAATATGTCAAAGAGACTCCCAAAAAGACGTTTGTGATTGTTGATGCGGCGATGAGCGACCTGATTCGGCCTGCGCTCTACGACGGTTTCCACGAAATCGTCCCCCTCAAATCCCTGGGAGCCGCGGTTCTGCGAAAAGTGGATGTGGTGGGGCCGGTTTGTGAGAGCGGGGACTTTTTGGCCAAGGATCGGGAATTGCCATCTGTGCAATCGGGGGATCGAATCGCTGTGATGAGCGCAGGTGCCTATGGGGCCGTCATGGGTTCCACTTACAATTCCCGGCCACTCGCTCCTGAAGTGCTTGTGGATGGTGAAACCTTTCATGTCATCAGAAAGCGTCAGGTCGCCGCAGATCTGATTGCAGGGGAGTCGATTCCGAGCCGCTGACCTGCCAAGGTCCCAGGGCTGTTGTTTAGCCTAAATCTGCCAATCAGCCACGTGATCGCAGATTTCCAGAAAGTCCTCCCATTTGGGGTTGAGTTGGGAGTCCTTTCTTTGGAGAGCTTCGATGGTGAGCTTGGAGATCCTTGCGGCCGAGGCTTTGATATTACGGCTCAGTTTGCTTTCATGCCATCCCCATAACAAGGCCAGTTCGCGCTGGCTGATGCTGTGAGTATGAACCAGTCGAAGGAGCACAACATCCTCAGGATCCGTGGCGGCAACCGCCTCCCGTATCGCCTCGACGAGGAGAGTGCGAAGCGTGCTCTCCGCGGGATCATCCAATTTGCCATCCACCATCTCAATATCCCTCTCCAATTTTGCCATGGTGCGAAAATGTGTGGAGGCTCTTCGTTTTTGGGAGATCCAGCGGTTGAGGGCAATGACAGAAAGCCAGCTTCGAAGTGAGGATTGGCCATTATATCGGGAAAAGATTGGAGGCTTGATGCCATCCCCTACCACACAGTCAGCCAGAAGAGGGGGGATGATATCCTCAGTTTCAAAGTAGGTGGCGCCATGCTTCAGCAGGAAGGCTCTCAGAAATGTCGAGAACTGCTCATGAAATTTATCAATTGCTCTTTGGTCGTCCTCCAAGCAGGCCTGCACCCAATCCAGGTCCTTGGAGAGCTCTTCCTTATTTGCCATGCGATACTCAAAAAGTTGTTTGGATTTTGGATTCTGAGGTGGGGTTCTCACGTAAGGAGAATTCACTTACCACGTATGAGGAACCATTTTCATCACGAAGTGTCGATTCTAAAAATCATGTTGACGTTTTGCGGGGTGTGATTAAAACTGGGTGAGGGAGAGGAGTCAGTTATTCCACAGGGAAGGCCAGAGCTGGTTGGCGCGCAGGACGCGCAGTTGCGCGAGGGAGTGGGCGGTTTCCGGCAGCCAGGAAGTGCCTGCCTTTTTGAGCCGG
>JBGTLQ010000210.1:0-3439 GCA_041744075.1 Terrimicrobiaceae bacterium | reverse complement strand
CATTTCCGGCATCGAGAGACTCCACAAATTGGTGCACTTGCTTCATTAGGGCCTTACAGCCTTCCGGCGAAGAATCAGTTTGGCGGGTGATGCAGGGGACGATATGCAGCAACCCATCCGTTGATATGAGATCAAAAGCATTATTCACCTTCAGGGAACTCATTAATGGCAATAATGCAGAGGCTCCCAACCCCAACGGATCGTTCTCCAGCTCAAAAATCGCTCGTGGCGAACCGGCTGCAACGTCACTGGCCAATCGGGAAATTCGTTTCTCAATCGCTGCAGGCTGAAGCTTTTCGAGGGCTTCATGGAATTCTTCCGGCGGGAGATTGAGCAGCAGCGGCAAAACAATCTCTCTCCCCCCACCACCCTCCATGAGAGGTTGGGCCGAAAGCACCCTCAACGCCCAGGGCTGGGCCAAAAGCCGAGACGAAAATTCCTCGCGAAAAGCCTCACGTTCTTCCACCGATGCCGAGCCTTCCGGCCACACGAGCACAAAGGCGAGCTCGTTGGACTGCGTGAATCCTCGCTCATAATCTCGCAACCCCTGGACGGCTGATTCTCCACCAGGCAGCAGATTGAGAATATCGGAGTCAAAACGCGTGTGTTTGGCCAATACAATCGCCGCAAGCAGAGTGCTCCCTGCAAGAATGGCAATCAGCAGGAAAGGGCGACGGACAATCACCCCCGCAAAAAAATTTGCGATGGTGTTAATCAGGCGCTGGCTCACACGTTGAACCGGAATTCCAGCACGTCGCCATCCTGCACGACGTATTCCTTGCCCTCAACCCTCAGCTTTCCAGCTTCGCGGGCCTTGGCCTCACTTCCCAAGGACATCAGATCGCTGAATGCCACGGTTTGGGCCGCAATAAATCCACGTTCAAAATCGCTGTGAATGACTCCCGCCGCAGCCGGGGCCTTGTCCCCGGCACGGATTGTCCAGGCGCGTGTTTCTTTTGGGCCTGTTGTGAGGTAAGTCCGCAGCCCAAGCAAATGATACACCGCTCGGATGAGGCCGCTCACGCCGCTGTCATCAACTCCCAAACCTGCCAAAAATTCGCGAGCTTCCTCAGGGGGCAACTCAGATAACTCGCTCTCAATCTGAGCGCTGATCACCACCGCCTCGCTGCCCATATGCTCGGACGCATACGCCCTTACCGCATCGACCATGGGATTCGCTTCGGGCTTCGACAAGTCATCCTCAGCCACATTACAGGCAAAAATGGTTGGTTTTGAGCTCATCAGAAAAAACTCTTTCGCCGTGAGGCGTTCGTCATCTGTGAGGTCAGCCGTCAGAGCCGGTTTACCGGAATCCATGTGCGGCAACAATTTCTCAGCAACCACAATCTCGGCTTTGGCCAGCTTGTCCCCCGAACGCGCTGATTTTTGCAATCGCTCACAGCGTTTTTTCAGAGATGCCATGTCAGCAAGGATCAACTCGGTTGCTACAACTTCGATGTCACGAACCGGATCCACGGAACCAGCCACGTGGTGAATATCACTGCTCTCAAAACAGCGGACAACTTGGACAATGGCGTCCACTTCCCGGATATGGCTCAAAAACTGATTACCCAACCCTTCCCCCTCGCTGGCGCCTTTGACCAGCCCGGCAATATCCACAAACTCAATCGCCGCCGGAATGATTTTCTCGGATTTCGAGATCTCAGCCAAGGCCTGAAGTCTCGAATCCGGGACATTGACGACTCCGGTGTTTGGCTCAATCGTGCAGAACGGGAAATTTGCAGCCTGCGCTTTCCGTGTGCGGGTGACCGCGTTAAACAAGGTGGACTTGCCCACATTAGGCAGTCCGACAATTCCAGCTTTCAACATAGACCGCGAACGCTACAGCCCTAACCCCCAACATAGCAAGACGTGGTTGGGTCCGAATGATTGCGAAGTTGCACATTGATGACCTCTGATTGATGGTATCGCGCAATGCGGAAACTTCCCTTTGACAGATTTCTCTCCGGCGTTTGTGTCTTCATGGCTGTCATGGTCCCTGCGATTGCCGAATCGGGAGCGCCTGTGACAGTGGCCAGTGTGACCCGCGGGGGTGTGCATGATGTGGTTGAGGTTAGCGGATCAGTGACGGCTGAGCGGCGATCTTCACTCTCTGCAAGAACAGCCGGTTTGGTCAGCAAAGTCCGGGTGGATGCCGGAAGCCGGGTGAAAGAAGGCGAGATCTTGATCGAGTTGGACGATGCCTTGGCAAATCTGGATTTGGAAAGAGCCCGTGAAGCTTTGAAAGAATCCGAGAGCGAATTGACCGAATTGAAGCGCCTGAATCAGGAGGGGCAAACATTGATGAAGTCCGGTGGCATCCCCAAAACCGAAGCGGAGGCCCGCCAGTCGGCCTTGGGTGTAAAAATGGCGGCTGTGAAACAATTGGAAGTGGACGTGCGGGAACGCACTGAGATCGTGAACCGTCACCGTGTGCTGGCACCTTATACGGGAGTGATCAGCGCAAAACTCACGGAAGTTGGCGAGTGGGTTGAAACCGGGGTTCCTGTTCTGGATTTGGTGGAAATTGATGCGGTCCGGTTTGACGTGCAAATTCCCCAAGAGCGATTTGCCGAATTGCCCATGGACACGCCGACCATGGTGAGACTCGACTCGCTGCCAACCAAGGAATTTCCTGCCAAAATCTTGGCCAAGGTGCCGGTGAAAGACCCCGTGGCGAGGACCTTCCTGCTGCGGTTGTCCGTGGAAGCTCCGCCCGAGGCGATGGCACCGGGTGTTTCCGGTCGTGCAAGTTTTCAGATCCAGAAATCCGGAGATGCCTTAACCATCCCTCGAGATGCCATCGTACGGCAACCGGATGGTGAAGTCAGGGCATGGGTTGTGAATGGGAACCAAGACTCACCAAGTGTCTCGTCCCAAGTCATCCGTATCGGAAACACACTCTCCGGCACGGTCGAAATTTTGGATGGGCTGAATGAGGGTCAGCAGGTCGTCTTGCGAGGCAATGAAACCCTTCGTGACGGACAAGCCATCCGAATCTTGGAAAACCGTTCTTCGGAGTAACTGGAGATGATCGAATATCTTATTCGACGAGGAACGCTGCTCACGGTTGGCGTATTTATTATCCTGATCTTTGGAATTTTGGCTGCGACGCGGGTTCCGGTCCAGATGATCCCCGACTTGGAGGTTCGAACAATCAGCATTGAAACACGCTGGCCAGGCGGCGCCACGCCACAGGACGTCGAAAAAGAAATCGTGGTCGAGCAGGAAGAATACCTCCGAAATCTTCCCAACTTGCAGCGAATGATTTCCACAGCCTCCACTGGCAGTGCGACGATCGAATTAGAGTTTCCTTTCGGCACAGATATCAATGAGGCGCTGATCCGCGTGAACAACGCTCTAAGCCAAGTCTCCGCGTATCCGGAGAATGTGGATGAGCCGGTCCTTTACACAAATTCGTTCTCTCAGAATGCCTTCC
>JBGTLQ010000209.1:0-3246 GCA_041744075.1 Terrimicrobiaceae bacterium | reverse complement strand
GCAATAGGCGCTTGAGGTCAAAGCCCAACACAGAAAAAGGAGAAGACGATTCATATTTTTACCGAACGAGACTGTCGAAAAAGCAATTTATGGCTAAGTATCGGTCTCATGGTTTGGTTGGCTGGTTTATGCGGGATTTTTGCTTGGTTGGTCGGGAATTTCAATCGGAATCGGCAAACGTAATGGGGGTCAGTGGTGAATGGCACGAAGTTAAGGCGGTTTTGGGACGGCCTCAGAGGTCTGGAATCGGGGTGTTTTCTGGGCTTTCCAAGATCAGTTTTTGAGTGATCAGACGCATCTCATCGATGATCTGATCCATAGCTCTTTGGTTGTCGATTGCTTCCTTCATTTGTGCTGCTTTTGATGCCGAAAGCCCGCGGGTGACTGTTTTTGCTCTGACCTTGCGTGTCCATTTCCATGCATTGGGCGGCTGGGGCATCACACTTCCCTGGCTCACGCTTCCAAAATTCCCCAACTTCGAAGCCAAGGTTCGGTAGCGTGCTTTGAGATGCCGGATTTCCGTAGAGGTCAGGGGCTGTTTTTTCACGGTTTTCTCAATTATATTCTTGCCGTCAAGCGGAAGTATGTATACTTATTATAAATGCGTCATACAACTCCTTTTTTCCAAGCCTTCGGTCCTCTGCTCTTTGGAAAGCCCCCGGCTTCGGCGATGGCTCAAGCCCTTGCCAAGTTCTCAGCCTGCAGCTCCCTCTCCCAGCTTCGCAAAGCCTTAGGTTTCTATTTCCCCCAAACATTGCTTGGTCAGCAACCCTGCGGTGCCAACAGCCGCAAGCGCATCTTTTCCCGTGACATCACTTTCTGGAGCTTCCTGGATCAGGTCCAAACACCCGGGGGCTCCTGCCGCGAAGCGGTTCGCAAAGTTATGGCCCACGTGTGTCGTAAGTTCCCTGGCCAGAACGCTCAACCGATAAGTCCGGACACCAGCGCATACTGCCAAGCTCGCGCCAAAATCCCCATGGATGTGATGGAGGATATCGACACCCATTTGGTAGATCGACTGCAAAGCCGCATCCCTGCTGCCCAACTCTGGCACGGTCGCCACGTCAAGCTTGCCGATGGCACTGGCCTCTCCATGCCCGACACGGACGAAAACCAGGCTCGTTGGCCGCAGAGCCAAAATCAAAAGCCCGGCTGTGGCTTTCCTGTCATGAACCTCGTTGGCATTTTCTGTATGCTTTCCGGTGCCTTGGTCAAAGCTGCTTACGGGAGTCGCCACATCCATGAGCATACCCTCTTCCGTGAGCTCTGGGGTTCTTTGAACAAAGGGGATCTCGTTGTCACCGACCGGGGATTTTTCTCCTTCTTCACCTTTTCCGCCCTACTCGCCCGGGGCGTGGACTCCCTCATGCGGATGCCTGAAAGAAAGCTTCGCAAAGCCATCGGCTCCCAACTTCCCAAGGCCGCCAACTTCGATGTCGTTGTGACCTGGAGGCGCCCAGCCAAGCCTCCTTTCTGGATGAGCCAAGAAGAGTTCGCCCTCCTGCCCGAGAGTATCCCCGTGCGTGTCGTTCGCTACACCGTGGCCCACCGCGGTTTTCGCTCTCAAAGCGTAACCCTTGTGACAACCCTTCTGGATCCAGCCATCGCCGACTCGGATTTTGCCGATCTCTACTTTCGCCGCTGGGGCATCGAACTCCACTTCCGTGAAATCAAAATCCACCTCAACATGGATGTGCTGCGCTGTCTGTCTCCGCATATGATCGAACGCGAATTGCGCATGCATTTCATCGCTTATAACCTCATCCGTTGTGTCATGCAAAAGGCCGCCCTGACCCATGACGTCGATCTCCATCGTCTCTCCTTCAAAGGCTGCTTGGATACCCTGCGCCAATTCGCCAACGCCTCCTCCGGGGCCGAGCACAAGCCCAAAACCATCGCCGCCCTCATTGATGATATGCTGCGGGCAATCGCACGGGACCCTAACCCCCTTCGGCCAAACCGAAGCGAGCCGCGGGTTAGAAAACGTCGTCCGAAGAACTACCGTCTCATGACAAAACCCCGCCATGAAATGGGTCCATTGCCACATCGAAAAAACGGCATCGAGTCTCGTCCCAAATAGGCCCTAACTTCGTGCCATTCAACACTGACCCCATTTTCTTGACTGTTCCATTTTTCGGCGAAATCAGCGGAATGGAAGGTCCGATATCTGGGGCGCTACGTTCAAAGACCACAGCGACAAACATCTGGATCGTAAAGCGCCTAGCCATGGGCCATCCAAGCCGTGTGAGGAACCTCATCAAGGAAAGATTATAAAATATGGGACTGACCTTCAGCTGTTCGCGAGGAACCGCTGGTCAATCGGTCAGTTGTAATGGTATTCGCCGTTTTTTCCGGCGAGTGATGCTCGGCACTTGTCGAGCATGCGGGGAAGCAGCACATATCCGCCAAGGCGGACGCGGGGACTGCGGGGTGGGCGTTGTAACAGGTCTGTGTTCATGATGTTTTTTTAGGTTTTTTGGTTTTGCGCCAAGGGGAGAGGCTCTTCAAAAGAAAGACCAATAGACTGATAGAATACCAAGTCTGACGTGCCTACTCGCCGACCGTTCCGTCTGGCTGGTCGCCCAAAGGCTCTCCGCTCTCCTCAGGAAGTTGAGGAATCTTGAACCGCGTTTCGAACAGGTCCCGCCGTCGGTCCAGGCGAGGCGTGACCGTTCCGCTGTTTCGAGCCGTGTGGAGTTCATCCAGATCAAGATCGCAGACCAGCACTGTCTCCTCATTCGAATCCGCCTCCGCAGCGATTCCATCGCGGGCAAACTCAAAATCGGAGGGCGTCAGCACCGCCGCCTGGCCGTATTGAATATCCATGTTGAGCACATCGGGCAGGTTGCCGACGTTCCCAGCCATGGCCACGTAGATCTGGTTCTCGATTGCACGCGCGTGGCAGCAATAGCGCACCCGATAGTAACCCTGCCGGTTGTCCGTGCAGAAGGGGACAAAGAGGATCTCGACACCCTCATCGGCAAGGTAACGCGTGAGCTCGGGAAATTCCGAATCGTAACAAATCAATACGCCGATCCGCCCGGCGGGGGTGTCAATCACGGCGAGCGAATCGCCGCCGGAAATGCCCCACCACTTCCGCTCATTCGGAGTCACATGAAGTTTCGGTTGCTCGATCACCTTCCCGTCCGGCAAACAAACTGGTGAGGAATTCAGCAATCGCTTGCCTTCGACGATCGGCTGGCTGCCCCCAATGATTGTCACGCCGTAACGCACGGCCAATGAAGA
>JBGTLQ010000208.1:0-3231 GCA_041744075.1 Terrimicrobiaceae bacterium | reverse complement strand
GTCCAGCAACCAATTCCTGAAGCCTTCACCTCCTCGAAACCATCCAGACGACTCCTTGGGCACCGCCAGTCCGCGCTCTTTGTTCTGCTGTTCTTCTTGCAGCCAGTCATCCGCTCTCTGACCTGTTTCGAGCAAAAACTTTCTTCGTCCGGCAGCAGTATCCTGCAGATGCTCCATGCCCATTGCCATAGCGACCGGCGACCAGGACAGACGCTTCTTTTCCGAAACAGCATAGCTGCGCACCAAGCTGCTCCATGGGTGCTGATCAAACTGCCATCTGCCCTTCTCACAACGCGTCACCAATCGCGCCCGAATCGGATTGAGGTGCACATACCACATCACGCCTCTTAGGTAATCGGTTTCTCCCGCATGCTCCGGCGGCTCAATCACCAAGGACTTGTAACGGTCCCCAAATAGCCGCCCCCACCGTCGATGGCGACAGTTAAAGCGCCTCGTGTAAGTGTTCATGAACCATTGCATGCCCACCACTAAATTCGCGCGTGGCGTGTGGATGACAAAGTGAAAGTGATTGCTCATCAACACCCACGCATGAACTTCCCATCCTGTGCGTCCACAAGCCTCGCCAAGAGTTTGCAGCATGATTTCACGATCCTGATCATTGACGAAAATAGGCCCACGTTGATTGCCTCTAGCCATCACGTGATACCAGGCCCCATCAAATTCGGTGCGAAGAGTTCTCGCCATGCTTTAATGCAGCGCGAACAAGGTGATTTTGTCAAGATTCGTCACCTGACCCCATTTGCAAAGCTGATTTCATTGCCTTTTTCGCTTCAATGCGCTTTTCTGACCCCCCTAAAACGAGGTTTTTATCCGCCTCTTCGTCCCTATATGTCTACTTTCCTGCCAGCACGCTGCCTTCTGCTGATCATCTGTGCGGTCGTGCTTTCGCTAGCTGGGGCAGGCTCTGCGCCAGCTCCCACTACCTGGCAGCACGTCGAGAAAGCCAGATCTTCTGAACTGGCGTTGGTTGAAGCGTTGGGCACGCATGTAATGTCCGCCTCCTTCGACGATCTTGGCGCGGTCGCACTGCCGATGATGGCTTGGAAGGATGAACATCGATCCTTGGGCCTTCGAATGGTCCTGCTGGCTGTGATGGAGCGGTTTCCCGATCGCGCCGCCAACTTTTGGAGCAACCTGCCTGCCACGGCCCGGAACGACCCGGGGCTGCGGAACACCTTTTTCCAGAGCATGGGAAAACATCAGCCCGACGCAGGTGCAAAACTGGTGGGAAAGGAGGCCAACGAAGCGGTCCGTCAAAACGATGTGGAGGCTCTGCTGATGGGGCTGGCCGGAGTGGATGCGGCACAAGCTTGGGCCATGGCACAGACTCACAGCTGGACTGAAAACCCAGCCACGCCGCAAATTTTTGCCGCGCTGGCCACAAAATCACCCAGCATGGCTCTCGGGGAACTGAAACTCCTGCCGCCAGGTGATCTTCTCAACTCAGCCGCAATGACTGTGTTCGCCATCTGGGCGGAAAGCGATGTGCGTGAGGCGTTCAAAGCTCTGCGCATTTACCCGGATGAACCAACACGTTTTGTCATACGGAAACAACTTCTACACCAACTCCACTATTCCAAACGCCATGAGGAATTTGAGGCAGAGTTGGCGGAGTGGAAAGAGAGCGGTGACAGCGAATGGATCGCATCCCTCCGAGCGCAGCGTTTATATGACTTGAGCGGCAACGAACTGTGGGAACATGTCAAACAGACAGGTTGGGAAGGCATAGAATCCCGACAGATCCGTGAAATGGTGGGGCACGCTCTGAACGGCGATAAGGAGTCAGTAAACCAGCGACTTTCATCGATTCCCCACTCAATCATTGAAAATTCGGATGCGGCAGTGGCGGTCGTGACCGATTGGACCCTTCGTGATCCCGAAGCCGCTTATGCATGGGCTACGGGGCTTGAGGATGATCAAATTCGACAAAGAGCACTGCTTCGATCGCACACCATGCTCTTTGAACTGGATCCCGACAAAGCGTTGGCCCGGGTCGAGAGTACGCCGAGCGGACCCTTGCGCGAAGAATATTTGCGAAATGCCACTTTTGCTCTCTTAAAAATGGATCCTTCGAAACTCTCTGAATGGCTGAGCTCACTCCCGCCGGGAGCCGATCAGCTCAAAGTCATTCAGACCATGACCTATCTGAATGATCCAATCAATCCGGAGGCCGTCAGTGCCGCTCTGTCAAAGCTAAAGCCGAGCCCCGCAGTTACCGATGGTTTCGTCTCGCTCTTTCGCGCTCTGGGAACACAAGATCCCGAGATGGCCTTTCAACTGGCCTTTGAGCTTCCCCGTGACGCACCCCAACGCCAGCTATTCCTTCGCGAGGCGGCCGACAGGCTCGCTGAAGTCGATCCGCAGGCCGCTTTGGGGATTGCGCAGCAAATGTCGGATCCAGTGGAAATCGCCTCCATGCTCATGGCGGCGGCTTCACATCTCTCAACCCCAGAAGAAGCAGCGGAGTTGGTTGCGATGACGCAGGGCTTGCCCGACTCCACGGCTCGCGAAACGACGTTCGCGAACTTGATGAAAAACCTTGCCGTTTATCATCCGAAAGAGGCGGTTGAGATCGCCGAATCGGGGCGGATGGGACCGTTTACCCCAAACGCGTTTGGAGGGTTGGCACTTTCATGGGCGAAAAGCGATCCCGTTGCCTCAGCCGAGTGGGTCGCTGGCCATATCCGGGATAAATCCGGGAGATTTCCAGGCAACACTCCGAGTTATGTCCTGAGTCGGCTCACGGCAGCATGGAGTTATAAAAATTTTGATGAAGCGATGGACTGGGCATTAACCTTGCCGGAGCCGGATTTGCGAGCCACTGCACAAATGGGCGCTTTAGGAACCATGGCACGCTTCCAGCCCCTGCGGTCCTGGCGTCAAGCGCTCACCGTTACCAAAGATCCTGGGAGACTTCGCGGTATTTATGCTCATTTTCGGGAAGAGATGCCCGGCACCGCGGAAGCGGAGCTTGAAGCCTCCGACCTGCCTCCCAATGCCAAAGAAGCCCTTCGTAAATGATGAAAAGCAACATGTTCGCTCTCTGCTTATCCGGACTGTTTTTCATCAGCTCGTCCCTGGCTGGTACGGAACCGGAACTCTCTCCCGAGATTACCGCGATTTTGGCTTCTGGTTCGGAAGTCCAGAAAATGACCAAGCTCGCCACTTGGGCAAGATCCCAAAAGCCGTCCGAAATCGTGTCGACACTCC
>JBGTLQ010000207.1:0-11696 GCA_041744075.1 Terrimicrobiaceae bacterium | reverse complement strand
TTCATGAGATGGTTCTCCTTTCAGTTATGCAGCTGCCTTGAGTTCTTTTTCCGATGCGGCTTCGGCCTGATAACACGGCAGGTCGCGAAAGAAGGCCGAAGGGGTCAGTCCCATAAGTTATAATTGAAAAATAGTCATGGCTTCAAGATGACGGGATCCACGCGCAGTTGGATCAGGGCCTTTCTGGCGATGAAGCCGATAATGGCCATAACAATCATAACCAGGACAATTCCGAGCACTGCAACCGGCCAGCCGGGTCCTTCTTTGACAAAGCCCTGAATGTCGGAGGCTCCGGTGAGGGAGGCGGCATGGGATAGTGTCATGACAAGTGCTGTGCGGGGGATCAGGCCGAGGATTGTTCCCACGATGAACGGGCCAGTGGGAGCGCCACAGCTGATAAGGAGGAAGTTGGTGAAAGCAAAAGGGGACTGAGGGGGGAGCCGCAGGAGGGTGATCATGAGGACTTTTCTCCAAAAGCCTCCGGCCAGGAGGGCATTGCGGATAGCGACAGCCTCGGGTTTGGTTTCCAGAATTGTCTCCACCCGCTTTCCTGCGACAGCGCGGGTGATAAATAATCCGATGACAGCGGCTCCCCCAAAGGCCACAGAGGCAGCGAGGAGTCCATTCACTGGACCAAAAACCCATCCTCCCAGAACCGCCTGAGCAGTGGTAGGAAGAATGCCCAAGCCACTGGTGACCATAAACACCAAGGAATAAACCGCGAGGCCAATAGGTCCAAGCGATTCGAGCCATTCGGAAACCGGGCCCAATTTATAGAGGAGATAAATCCCGGCAATCCCGGGAGCGGATAACCACACCAAGGCAAGAATCCCAGCTGGCCCCAGATCTCGGATTTTTTTAAGGGAAGGATGTAGAAACAGGAATTTCATGCAGTGGTTTCCATGCGTGAGAGCTTAAATGGTGGTAAGGATGGGTGGATTTATAATTGTGACCGGGGGGCATGGGCGTCGGCCTGTTTTTTGTTAGCTGGGCTTGAGGAACCAAACTTTAAACGGGAGGGACGCCCGTTCCCCCTGGTTAAGATAGTCAGGTTGCAGATCCGGCAACATGGGATGCCGATTTTTCAGCGGACTTTCAGGATTGCCACAATCTGACCCTTCCCCCATTGGGGACCTCGAATATAGAGGGGGGCATCGCGTGCCAGTTTGGCTTCGGTGGTCACAAGGAGATCTTTGTTGTTGTATAACTCAATCTTCATCCGATATCCGGTTTGGCAGGTTTCGAGGATCGAGGTCTTCATATAGATCCGCTTGCAGGGGACAAGCCATTCGCTGGCACCGGATTTGATGTCTTTGGTTTTTTCCCCAAGCAGGTAAAACGTATTATACCCAAAAACCTTCCGGAGTGTTTCTTGAAAATCGGAAAGCTTGGCAGGAACGGGCCGAGGTGGGGTTTCGCGCGTCGCGAGAACCACAGCCGACCAAATGCGGTCACCGCCCAAGGCCCCGCTCAATGGGAGACACAGCAAAAGTGCAGAAAGAACGAACCGGGTCATCGTACCATTTCGCCGGAGGGGATCGGTTTGGTGCCCTCAATCCAGATCACCACGCCGCGGTCATCGCGGGTGTGGAATGATGAGACGCTGACCATGGGATTTTCGGCCCTCGCTGAGATCACTTGAGAAATAAACTCACTCTCGCTGGGGCGGCGGTAGGAGTCGGGAAGGAAAATGGCGGTGATAACCGCCGCCGCAGAAATGGCACCAATTCCTCCGAAAACCAGACGTCGAATGAACGAGGATTCTGCACGGCGCGCCGGCTTGCGATCTCGCTCAATAGCCTCCAAGACCTTGGCATTGATAAAGTCTGGATGGGGAAGGGGAGGACGCGTCAACTCAGCAACCATGGCAGCCCGAAGCTCAGTCCACGCCTTGCGCTCGGCAACGGCTTCGGGGTCAGCCTCAAATTTGGCAGCTTGATCAGGAGGGAGGGCTCCATCCAACCATTCGGTGAACTCATGGGTTTTATCGGTCATTGCGCAGGTCTGCCAAAAGGCTTTGGAGTTTTTTGCGGGCGTAGTGAAGACGGGACATGACGGTGCCAATGGAGCTGTCGGTGGCTTTGGCAATTTCCTCGTAGGAGAGCCCGTCGAATTCCTTCAGTGAGATGGCCGCCCGGTGTTCGGGGCTGAGCATTTCAAAGGCGGCCTCAAGTCGGGCCTTCAGGTCGGCACGATCCAGCCCATCCCCCGGTCTTTCAAAAGCTGCGGGAGTGGTCCGTGAGGCCGCATCCGCATGGATTGGGCCTCCATCAATTTCGACCTGAGGGCGGCGCTGCCTTGTCCGGCAGAGATCGATGGACGCATTGGTGGCGATGCGCCGCAACCACGTCAAAAGAGGAAACTTGCCATCGAATTTGGAGAGGGACTTCCAAGCCCTGAGAAATGTCTCTTGGCTGAGGTCCATGGCATCCTCCTCATTTCGAACGATCATGTAAATTTGCATATAAATTTTCTCCCTGTGAAGGGTGATGAGTTCGCCGAAGGCGACCGTGTCTCCATCTCTGGAGCGTCGAAGCAGCCCGGCCTCGGCTGCCTCCGCAGAATCATCACACACTTCCAGTAACGTGCGGGTTGTCAGAATATTCAATCATCATTGTTTTTCCCCCTGCCGACGCCTCCACTCGCTGCGAAACACGCTCATATGATCCACCACGTGATTGCGAACTTGGAAGAGTCGCTGCTGAAAGGCGTGGGATTGGGGCAGCGTCATGTGGCCTGATGCCACCAGTTTTGCCGAGGCATTAAGGGCATCGTTCGCCGCCTTGAGTGCCCGCTTGAGATAGGCAATCGTCATTCCAATCTCATTGGGTCATGTTCTCCCAACGCGGTGGCCAGCTTGGTTCCGCAAATGGAACATTGGCTGGCGAGGTGCCTGGCTTCTTCGGTTTCATCAATGCTTGGGGTGTTGTCAATCCAGTCGCTGACCCAGCTGTGGAGGTTCATGGTGTCATGATACACAGGGGAGTTCACAAAATCGTCCGTCTCGCCAGTTTCTGTGCCAATGTCGGCTTCCGCAGCACACCATGCGTCGGCCGCTTCGTCCCAAGATTCATCACCCTCAAAAAACTCCCAGCCCATCTCCCTGGCAATCAGTTTTTCGCGCTCCGGGTGGTCGAGGTATTTTTCAAGCAGGCCAAAATATTTTTCCGTATTTTTGTCCTGTTGTTGGAGGAACCGCTCCCACTGGTACTCGTCCCATGTCCCGTGCTCATCAAATTCATCATTTGCCATTTCGGGAAGCGTTACGCTGTGTGTGGGGTCTGTGCAAAGGGATTTTTTTCGGTTTCTTCCGTCTGTCCTCCGTGGGAGTGGCGAAGGCGGAGCTGTCCGCAAGCAGCCGCAATGTCATGCCCCTTCTCCCGGCGGAGGGTGGCTGGGATCCCACCCGCTTGCAGGATCCTTAAAAAGCTCTCTTGGACAGGGACTTCCGGTCGAACCCAGTCCAAACCTTGAACCGTGTTATAGGGGATCAAATTGATTTTTGCGTGAAGCGGTGCCGCGAGTTTGGTGAGGGCGCGGGCTTGTTCGGGGGAATCATTCACCCCGGCGATCAGAATGAATTCGAAAGTGATGTGCTGTTTTTTGCGTGCCGCGTGATAAGAACAGGCCTCCATCAACTCAGCGAGCGGGTAGCGGGTGTTGACTGGCATGATGCGATTTCGCACGTCATCGGTTGCCCCATGCAGGGAGATTGCCAGTCGGGTTTGGAGGGGTTGATCCGCGAACTCACGGATTTTTGGCACAAGGCCGCTTGTGGAGACAGTGATCTTACGGGCCCCGATCCCTGTGCCCCATGGGCTGTTCAGGATTTCTATGGCTCGCATGAGGTTTTGATAATTTGCGAAAGGTTCCCCCATGCCCATAAACACGATATTGCTCACGCGTTCCCCCGTATTCGCTTCCACAGCAAGCAGCTGGCCAACAATTTCTGCGGTGTTGAGGTTTCGTTTCCACCCATCCAAACCACTGGCGCAGAACTTGCACCCATAAGCACAGCCGACCTGACTGGACACACAAAGCGTGCGCCGATCCGAAGCATCCCCATACAGGGCCGGAGAGGCCGGGATAAAAACCGTCTCCACCAATTGTCCATCGGTGAGCCGGAAAAGAAACTTCCGGGTCGTATCCTCCGAGCCCTGAATTTCGACACATTCGGGGAGGGTGACCCGAAAGTTGGCAGCCAGCAGATCCCGCAGGCTGGAAGGAAGATTGAGCATCTTCGAAAAATCCATGATTCGCTTCCCGTAAAGCCAATCCAAGATCTGGGGCGTGCGAAAAGCAGGGCACCCCAATCCTGCAAGAAACTCCGCAAGTTCTGTGCGCGAAAGACCCAGAATATGAGGTGGCTCGTCAGGCATGAGGACTCATTTTCTCCCAGACCCCCTAAAAATGCGATTATTTCCTTCTCTGAGCGCTGGTGAGCATTGTAGATTGATTCAAGCCCAAAACCTTGACACACAATAAAGACGCGACCCCAAACGCGGTGGAAAACATCCCTCTCGGTTTCCTCCCGCTGTTTCTTGGAGCAAGGGATCATATGTCCTTTGTTGAGCGGAGCCGACTAGCTGCCCAAAATGCTGGAGCATGGCTCATGCTGGGATTTGGCCTGCTCTTCATGATCCTGAATGCCCTTCAAGGGTCAGTTGCGTTTGTTGGAATTAATAGTGCCTTTATATCCGTGGGTGCCCTGTCACTCTGGTTGTCTGCGGCAGGCTTTCAAAGAACCGCTCTGACCCTTCTTAGCGCTGGTTCCTGCCTTGTTTTCTTCTTTGCCGGGGTGTGGTTTCGCAATGGCATGGAAAACTTCCTGCTCGTGACCCTTTCTGCGTCACTTTTGATGCTGGACCGACCCGGCACGCGATGGGCACTGGCCGGGCTGAATGGGGCGGCTTTCCTTTACGCCAAGGTCTTGATTCAGGATGGCCCCATGGATTCGATCACTCCTCCGCTGCGTTACGGACTGAACATTCTCCTTTTTCTTTTGGCCCTGGCAGGAATCATCGAATTTTTCAGGGTTTTGAACTCGGATTACCTCCAGAACCTCGAGACTACGAACCGTAAGCTGGCTGAGGCCAACCGCGCCAAAGAAAAATTGTTTTCTGTGATTGCCCATGATCTGAGAGGCCCGGTTGGGAATTTGAAAGCCTCACTCGATATGTTGGGAAGTGGGGCTCTGGCTCCAGGGGAATTTGAGGCTCTTGTTCAAGATCTGGCTGCGGATGTTGAGAAATCCCATGTCTGTCTGGAAAATTTGCTTTGCTGGTCGGCTACCCAACTGGGTGGGATCACTGCCAAAGCCGAGGTTGTCTCCCTGCGTGATGCTGTGGAGGAGGTGACCCATCTCTCAGGGTTCGCGATGAATCGCAAAAATCTCCAATATTCCAACACAATCCCTGTGGAAGCCAAAGTGGTCGTGGATGCCGCTCAGATCCAGGCCGTGCTTAGGAATCTGCTCTCCAATGCCGTGAAGTTCACTCCGTCCGGTGGAAGGGTCAGCTTTGAAGCCAGAAAGGAAAGCGACTGCTGGATTTTGTCCGTCTCTGATACCGGGGTCGGCATGTCTCCAGAAAAAGCCGCAGCGATCTTCAAGCTCCAAGACATGAATTCCACCCTCGGCACGGATTCTGAGAAGGGGTTCGGGTTGGGGCTCGATATTTGCCGGGAGTTTGTTTTGCTCAACGGTGGAGAAATCGACGCCGAGAGCCAGCCATCTCAAGGCACCAAGGTTTTTGTGAAGCTGAGAGCCGCTCAGGAACAATCCAACGATGGGAATAACATGCTCATCGCAGGGCTGCCAGCGCCTGCGCAATAGGCTTGAAGTCAGCTGGCTGCGATCGCTCGGCCACATAGCCGTCCGGCCGGATCAAATACGCCGAAGAATTCCCGGCACCAAATTTTTTGTGCGCCGAGGCATCAGGGTCCAATAACCAAGATTCATCCGGCGAGTGATCACCTCGCCAGATGGCCAACGTTCCCACCAGGCTTGAAAACCCTGCCGCTGATTGGCGAATGCTCTCCACCAGATCGGCATCTCGATAATTAGGGCGCAAACCGGAAAACAAAATCAGGGTGTATTTGGTTGAAGCAAGAACCTCGGAAAGCAAATAGACCGGCAACTCATCGCTTTCCACCCTGGCATCTCTCATTCGCTGACCCACGGAAAACCCATGGGATTGCCAGTCTTCATCCCAAAACTCTCCTTTCCCTAACGCCGGGCTCTTCCCATACGAGATCGCAATCCCGCTGAAATTGACGGCAAACTTTTTGATAAAGCGTTCAGAATGTCCAAGCGCCAGGGCTCCAAGATTGCGCAAATTGGCTAAGGGGCCTTTGGTGAGAAGGCCGATACGTGTGCGTAGCGAGGCCTCGGCGATGACCTGACGAGCCACCGGTGATCGTTCGTCATGGTAGCTGTCGAGAAGGGCCTCAGGGTTTCCGCCCTTTCTGAGGATCAGCCCGAGTTTCCAGCCAAGATTGAAGGCATCTTGCACCCCGGTGTTCATTCCCTGTCCGCCCGCTGGGCTGTGAATGTGAGCCGCATCGCCCGCCAAAAGCACCCGCCCTGCCCGAAATTTCTCAACTTTTCGTTCGCTGATTCGAAAGCAAGACAACCACTCTGGCGTGGAAAGCTCGAGGCCGCCCGGTCCGCGCTCGTCAAGGTGTTCCTGCATTTCGTCCAGGGTTGGCGGAGCTGTTCCTGCGGCTGGGTGCCGGGTGCTGATGATCCTCCACAGATTTTCCCGGATGGGGAACATGGGAAGTACCCCGTTTTTGGACATAAATATCATCACCTCGGGGGGAAGGCTGGTTTTTCCTGAAACCTTGGCATCGCACAAAATAAAACATTCGGGCTGGGCCTTGCCTTCAAAAACCGAGCCCACAAAATGCCTGGCCGCGCTATGCGCCCCATCGCAACCCACCAGATAGGAACATTGGCATGCCTCTTGTTGGCCCTCGGGATTTTGGAGGGTTGCCGTGACCCCACGCTCGTCTTGAGAGATCCCCGCCAACTCCAAAGGGCGTATGACGTCATGCCCCAACTGCTTTAGTTTCTCTCCAAGAATCCGCTCGGTGCTGCTCTGAGGGAGCAACAAAACATCCGGGTAGGGGCTGTCCACAAACCGGCCTGTCGGCATGCGCAAGAGAGTTCTGCGCGAGGTGCAAAACCTCAGTCCCTTTGGTAATAGTGCCTCACTGCGCATTTTCTCAAGAACTCCCATCGCCGAAAAAGTCTCTTGAGCAGCGCTCCAAATGGCCAACGCCTTGGATTTATCCGAAGGTTGTGGAGCCGCATCAATGATTTGAAAAGCCACCTCATGCCTTGCGCATTCCAACGCAAGTGACAATCCCACCGGCCCAGCGCCGACGATCAATACTTCGGTTGTGTCCATCTCCCTCTGACACCGCCATGTTCTGAGGCTCAGGTCAAATCCTGAATTTTAAAAGTGTGCGTTTGTTGTCCTTAAAATCGACTTATCTCCTTCGACGATTTCGGTTTCGAGAGTTTCTGTCGGAAGTATTGCGAGGGTTTGGAGCTCCCGGGCCGCGCACCGAACCAGCCGGAAGTGTCGGGCCTCTCCTCGCTGTGACCTCAAACCCAGGCAAGCTGAGGCGAGGAATTTTCTGCGCGATGAAGCGTTCGATGTCAGTAACGCGTTTAAACTCTTCAGGTGTGACGAGTGTGAACGCGTCCCCGGTTTGCTGAGCCCGCCCAGTGCGCCCGATGCGGTGAACATAATCCTCCGGGTGTTGCGGCACGTCATAGTTGATCACATGGCTCACGCCCGCGACGTCAATACCGCGTGCTGCAATGTCGGTCGCAACCATCACTTCGTAGCGTCCGGATTTAAATCCTTCTAACGCCTCGATGCGTTGGTTTTGTGATCGGTTTGCGTGGAGGACAGCCACCGAGTGATTCGAGCCACGCAATTTTTTAGCAATTTTATCGGCTCCATGTTTGGTCCTCGAAAAAATAATCGCGCTTTGAAAATCGGTGGCCTCAAGCAGCGCAAGCAACAGATCAAATTTGCGGGAGGGATCAACCTCATAGACGCCATGTTTCACGGTCTCAACAACACTTCGCGCCACACCAATCTCGATCCGAACAGGGTCCTTGAGAGCCCACGCGGCAATATCCTCAATCTCCGGCGGAAGGGTCGCAGAGAAAAACAGCGTCTGCCTCGCTTTTGGGCATTTGGAAATAATGCGCCGCATGGGGGGCAGAAAACCGACGTCCAGCATTCGGTCCACTTCGTCAAGGACCAACACCTCAATGGAGTCGAGCTTGATGGTTCCTTGTTGGAGATGATCTTCGAGGCGGCCTGGCGTCGCGACCAGAATGTCAACGCCTTCCCGCAGGGCTGACCTCTGATTTCCATAGCCCACACCCCCAAACACGGAGGCCACCCGCAAATCGGTGAAACGCGAGAAATCGCGAAAGGCGGTCTCCACTTGCATCGCCAACTCGCGAGTTGGCTCCAACACCAGACAGCGGCATCTGCCATGATTGGCCAGTTTCTGGAGCACCGGAAGCGCAAAAGCTGCCGTCTTGCCCGTGCCGGTTTGGGCCGAGGCAATCAGGTCTTTACCCTCGAGGGCTGGTGGGATGGCTCGAAGTTGAATGGGAGTTGGATCCCCATAACCCATGGCTTCGACTCCTTTGACTAGTGGCTTGGTGAGGCCGAGATTTGAAAATGGCATAAAAATTTATTTGAGGCGATGACCTTGGGGCTCGGCTCTCCCCGCGTCAATACGCGACTCAAATGCGATCTGTGAGATGGATCATACTGTGTCCACCCACCAGCAATTTCCTAGTGCGATTCCTTAAGCTCTTTGGCCGCGTTGCCTGGCTTCCCGTCGATTAGACGAGAGCTTCCAAGCGCTTCACGATGTCTGCTTTGCCGGTCACGCCCACGGTCTGGTCCTTTTTCTCGCCACCTTTGAAGAACAAAAGCGCAGGGATGCTCCGGATCCCAAACTTGCTGGAAACGGCGGGTGAGTCGTCAACATTCACTTTGGCCACTTGGAATTTTCCGGTGGACTCAGTGGCGATTTCATCAACGACCGGTCCCAACATCCGGCACGGCGCACACCATGGAGCCCAAAAATCCACAAGCACCGGGCCTGCGGCTCCTGCAACAAAGGCATCAAAATTCGAGTCATCAAGTTCGGTCACGTTTGCGTTAGCCATAGAATCGAGATCTTACACCCATTCCGCCGAATTTCCAGAAAAAGGCGCGACCAACTCAGCTTTTAAAATCGCGGGCGGAAAATGCCAAATACCCAAGGATCAGGAGTGTCCCATTCAAAGCCGCCAGCCATGCGTATTGCTCGATGATGATCTCCCACGGAATCCGATATTCAAAGACCATCGCCCACGCGCTCATTTTGGCCGTGAGAAACCAATCCCGGATCCCAGAAAAAAATGGGATGTTTTTGAGGATCGTGTCCACAAAAAGCACGGAAAGCGTCACAATCGTTGCCGCCGCCGGCTTCATCTTCAAACAAGAGAAAAAGAATCCGATGGTAGTGATCGTGCAGAGGCTCAGGGCAAGGAATGGGATCCCCAATGCGATCCGCCCCATGCCACGACCAGCTTCATAAATCGCAAAAATGCCCTCCGTCGGCGCAAAAACAAAAAGCCCACCACCTCCGGCATGCAGATACCCCGCCGCAAGCGCCGTCAGCGCAATGTAAAGGGTCAGCACTCCCGTGTAGATCACGCAGGCGCAGAATTTTAAAAACAAAATGCGCCCCCTGCTGGCTGGTCGGCAAAGCATCATTCTCAACGTCCCATCCTCGATCTCCTTGCTTACGACATCCCCCGCCACAAGGGCCAAATACAGGGCTCCCAGCAAAAACACCGTCGAAAGCATGATCATTAATCCCAGCGTTAACCCTGAAAGATAATCCGACGATGCATAACCCGCCCCCTCCAGCAATCGCTCAAGCCCCCGCTGCACTCTCGGCAGACGCAGGAGACCAAGAACAATTAATTCAACACCCAAAAACGCAGCGAATCCGATATAAGTACGCTTCCTCGCAAAAAGCTTCCGGAGTTCGCCGCCCAATTGACGCAGGAACATTTTCATTCCTTGATCGTCTCCAGATAAAAATCTTCCAGCGTCTGACGCACAGGCTGCACGCCCCGGACATGGACACCAGCCTGCACCAGACTCTCCACCAACATGGCCGGATCAAATCCCTCCGAAGCGGCCCAGGAGTCCTGAATTCGCCGCAGGCCATGGGCCTCCAAAATTTTGTCAGCCTTCTCCTTTGGATCCAGTACGAACTGCCAGAGGTCAGGCGTTGCTTTCCACTTCCCACAAAAAACCATTTTGCCTTTGTGGAGGATCGCGACACGGTCACACAACTGTTCAACCTCGCTCAGAAGGTGAGACGAAAGCATGACCGTGATCCCAAACTCGTCCCGCAGTCGGCGAATCATTCCCCGCATTTCGCGAATGCCCAACGGGTCCATCCCGTCCGTGGGTTCATCCAGCAAAATAAACCGGGGTCGTGGGACCAACGCCTGCGCCAGCCCAAGGCGTTGCCTCATCCCATGACTGTAATTTTTCACAGGGTCTCCAATCCGGTCAGCCAAACCCACCAAGTCCACAGCGGCTTCCATCTCCTTCCTCAGCACATCCTGCCCGCTCAGGGACACAAAAAACCGCAAGTTCTCCCAGCCGGACAGATACTCATAAAAGGAAGGCGTTTCGAAAATCGCGCCGACCCCGGCCAAGGCTTGGCTTCGGTTCTTTTGCACCGAATGGCCTGCAATAAAAGCCTCGCCCTGACTCGGGGCGACCATGCCCAGCATGATGCCAAACGTTGTGCTTTTGCCGGCACCATTGTGGCCAAGAAGCCCAAAAATCTCCCCTTCAGGAACCTCCAAGGAAATGTCCTCAATGGCCGGTCGTTTGCCGAAGGTTTTGTGCAGGGACTTGAGGCTGACCATCGATCTCATTCCGCAAAAAGTCGGAACTCTGACCCCGCGTGACCATCCGCAAACAAATGATTCACCTTGCTCTGACTGCTTTTATGCCAGCCCTCTTTGTCAACCAGCACGGGGATCCGAGAGTTGGCATCTGTCACACCCAGAAAATTCAGCGAGGCCACCGGCTGCCCTCCCAAAGCGCTATTATAAAAATAGCTCGTGCCCGTCTCACGGCCGACCGTTTTGTCGGAAGGACACACAAAAATCCGCGCGTCCTGAATGTAGGGGGCAAGCACGGTATCGATGACCGGCACCTCCTCCGAGGTGCTTGCGCGGGCGGCCGCAAGCAGGGGGAGGGTCATGGAATTGTCTGCAAGGTATTGACCCATCGCGACACCGAGAGCCCTCAGGTTGCCAAGGCAGCGGGTGGACTCCGCGCGTGCACCCATGGATCGCACAGAAGGTATTAACGCTGCGGCCAGCACAGCAACGATCGCGATCGCAGCCAAAATTTCTAGAAGTGTGAATGCTCGATGATATCGAAAATGATTTGGCCGTTTCATTCCAGGTTCAGCGGATATTTTGGGTGGCCCGCTGCAGTCGTTCGATCACCGGAGCAAAATCCATTTTGACGTCGGCGCTGGCCTCCTCATAAAAAGATCCAAGCCCCTCGGAAATCACCTTTTGGGCATCGGTGTTCTCAATGCGGCCTGCAATCTCTGGGCTGTCTCGCTCG
>JBGTLQ010000206.1:0-8838 GCA_041744075.1 Terrimicrobiaceae bacterium | reverse complement strand
GAGAGACCATTTACGAAATTGTCCGTGCGAAGGCTGGTGTTGTGATGCACGACGAGTTGACTGCTGCCGTGTTGACCGCACGGGGTTCTGCCCTCGATGAACCCAAGCGGACGCTCATGGCCTCAGTTGTCACGAGGGCTGCCATCGAAACGGAGCGAAGCTTCACAAAACCTCGCTTCGTCGAGCATCGGAGCGGCGAGCGAATCTTTGTGGCTCTCACACCGGAATTGAAGAGCTATGCGTTGGATTTGGGGGGTGTCGCCGACAAGCTCGCGGCGCAAGATCCGATTCCCAGCCCGGCCACAGTCCTGGAAGCTCTTCGCAGTGTGAAGGCACCGGAATTACCTGAGGGTGTCGCCGTGCCAACAGATCAACGTCTGTGCCAGATCGCAGTCGCGGCTTCAGAAATTGCGGCGCTTTCCAGTCGCATGGAAATCTATGTGATTGGGCTATCCGCAGAACGCGCTCTGATGATTGCGCAGAACGCGCTATTCGGCGGCACGCTGACAGTTGAGGAAATCCAAAGCAGAGTCGCTGCACGTTTGCCAAAAGCCAAAGCACTTCCGGGCCGCCCCCAACTTGATAAGCTTATTGAGGCCCTCGGCATGGATTTGAAATGGAATCCATTAGCAGCAGACGGTCGGGGGGCTTACGTGATGGCTGGGGCCGAAGCCTTGTCTCCACACCCATCAGACACCCTTACAAGTCGACTCGTCACCCGGTCGAGTCCGGCGCCCGTTGCCGGGGTTGTGCCTCCGGAGATTGCCGAGGCCCATGCCATTGAGGAAAAATTGAAATATGCCTCCGAGAATGGCTCCTACCTGGCCATTTCGGCACCTACGGGTTTCGAAGATCAGGCGAGGACTGAATTGGAGCAGCGCTTTTCGGTGGAAGTCTGTGATCTCGACGCCTCTTTTATCCAGTTGATGCGACGCCAAGCAGAATCCGCCGGGGCAGATTGGAATATCGTGCTTCGCGCAGACGGTTCACCGCCCGACTCCGCAGATTGGAAGAATCTCCAAATGCTGGTCGAACGTTGTTTGCCAGACATCGCAAGTGGTCTTCGCTCACCGGATCGAACGAAACTCGTTGTCCATCCCGGTCTGCTGGCCCGTTACAACCGGATGCATATTTTGGGCGATCTGGCATCCGATGTGGGTCGGAGCGACGGTATTTTCGGGCTCTGGCTGCTCATCCCTGCGAGCGACAAAAGTGCTCGTCCAGTCATGAACCACAAAGCCGTCCCAATGAGCAACCCGGCCCAGCATGTCCGTTTAAACCGCGCATGGCTGGCAAATAAACACAGAGCATAAACCGTGAACACAGACACGACTGCTCCTGTGCGTTTCAAACAGCTTCATTCCCCAGCATCTCGCCATTTTCTTGCCATTAAGGCTTTTTCTCGCCACTTTCTCGCCATTTTCTCGCCACCGTGCGTAACTGCCGGGGGTATGGCAGAGGCAGCACAATACTGTTTCGGCCAACCCGCAGGAGGAAACACGCTGCATACCTATCCGGCCATATCTGGTAACCTCGCCCCACTATCTGGTAACCCTCCTGCCCTTATCTGGTAACCCCTCGACGCTATCTGGTAACCCACCCATCCATTTTCTCCGCATGACCATCAGGAGAAAAGTCCTTAAAAGTCCTTCTTGACCTGTTGAAAAAACAGTGCAGTAATTTCAACATGAGCCCGCCAGTTTCCCCTCCATCTCAAGCCTCCCGCATCCAGCGGCGGATTGCTGCAAAGGGATCAGAATGGGCCTTCACCCCAAACGACTTTGCGGACATCGGAGACACCCGTTCGATTGGCATGGCGCTCACACGCTTGGTTCGGGATGGCAAGATCCGGCGTGTTGGACACGGAATCTACGACAAACCTCATCCTCACCCGATCCTGGGACTGGCAGGGGCTGGTGCGGATGCTGTAGTGGATGCATTGACCCGAAAAAAGAACCTTCGCATCCTTCCTTCAAGTGCTGTTGCTGCGAACCAACTTGGGCTCACCACTCAGGTGCCTGCGAAGCTGATTTATCACACCGACGGTGCACCGGCAGACCTCCACCTCGGCAAGTTGCATCTGATATTTCGCCGCAATGGGGGGCGGATGCTTGGGTTAAGCGGGCGTGCCAGCGGGCTGGTTGCCCAGGCCATGCGAGCGCTTGGCAAGACCGGTGTGCAACCCTCGCACATCCGGCATCTGCGCACCCGTCTCACCGATGCGCAGAAGAAGCAACTTCTCCAGGACCTCGACCGGGTTCCTGTATGGATGCGTCCGCATTTTCAAGCAATCGCCGGTGAAGCAGGAGTCTGAAGATGCCTGACGCCTACCAAGCCCTCACACCCAGGCAGCAGCGCGAGTTGCTGGATGATGTTTCGCGTCGCACGGGTCTCGCCCCGGTCATTCTTGAAAAGGACTACTGGGTCTGTCGCACGCTGGGAATCTTGTTCGCATTGCCCAAGCTCGGACCGCATTTGATATTCAAAGGCGGGACCTCTCTTTCCAAAGTTTACCGGATCATTGATCGATTTTCGGAGGACATTGACGTCTCTTTTCACCGGGAGTTCCTCGGATTCACCGATGCGGTCCATGATCCAGAAGCCGCACAATCCAAAAAGGAGACCGAACGTCGCCTGCGGGCGTTGCAGCAAGCATGTATTGACCGTGTGCGTGAAGACCTCCTTCCGGCTCTCAGGATTGCACTGGAAGCAGAATTGGGCAGTGATGACCGATGGTCGCTGGAGATCGACCCTGGTGATCCACAAACCATTCTCTTTCATTACCCGAAGGCAGGGACTGCGTCGGTGATCTACATCCCGGAGCGCGTTTGTATCGAGCTGGGAGCCAGATCGGATCATTGGCCAAGCGAAAACCACTCTATTCAGTCATATTTGGGTGAGTCCCTGCGTCAATCGATTGGCAATGCAGCGGTGAGGGTATTGGCGGCGGAACGCACTTTCTGGGAAAAAGCCACCCTTCTGCATGCCGAGTGCCATCGCCCTCCTGAATCGCCGATGCCTCAACGATACGCTCGTCATTTCCATGATCTGGCACGCCTTGCCCAATCTCCTATTGCAGACCGGGCATTGGATGGTTCAGAGCTCCGACAACGAGTCGTGGAACATAAGTCGATATATTTCCGCTCAGGCTGGGCACACTATGACTTGGCCACTCCAGGAAGTTTTCGGCTCGTCCCAGATGAGTTTCGTTTGCCGGGACTGGAGCGTGATCACGCGTCCATGGAGCCCATGTTTTTCAATTCGCCCCCGCCAATTTCCGAGGTCCTTGAAACCCTCCGACATCTGGAGAACCGCATCAATTCGCTTTCCTCATGATCAACTCCGCCCTTCTCCTCACTCAACTTCAGAGCACCAAAACCTCCCGCACCACGATGGTGAAGCGGTTGGAGGACGATTTGCGTGTGCGCTGTGATGAAAATCCGGGGGTTGATGCCCCATTGAAGGCGCAGTATGAGGCGGCGAAGGCTAAGAAGCGGACGGCTCTGACTTACAAGGCTTGGCGTGAGGATGAGCTGACGAATGTGGCGGTGGCCTGGGTGTTGGCTTGTGTGTTTGTCCGGTTTTTGGAGGACAACGAGTTGGTCGGCACACCGAAACTCTCGGGTCCGGGGGCTCGTTTGCAGCGGGCTCGGGATGAGCATGAGCTTTTCTTTCGTCAGCATCCGACGGAGACGGAACGGGAATATTTGCTGGCTGTGTTTGAGGAGATGGGTCGATTGCCGGGGATGCGGGAGTTTTTTGACAGACAACACAACCCGCTCTGGTCAGTGGCTCCATCGGGTGATGCGTGTCGAGAGCTGTGGCAGTTCTGGCAGAAGACGGACCCTGTGACGGGTGCGCTGGTGCATGATTTTTCGGATCCAGATTGGAATACGCGTTTGCTTGGCGACCTGTATCAGGATCTCTCCGAGGCAGCGCGAAAACGTTATGCGCTGCTCCAGACTCCGGTTTTCGTGGAGCAATTCATCCTCGACCGCACGCTCACTCCGGCCATTGAGACTTTTGGTTTTCGCGAGGTGCGGATGATCGATCCCACCTGCGGATCAGGGCATTTCGTGCTCGGAGGATTTGAGCGGCTATTCCGCAATTGGCAGGAGGAATGCCCGGGTGAAAACCCCCGTGTGTTGGCGCAGAAGGCATTGGATCAGGTGTTCGGCGTGGATCTGAATCCCAACGTCGTGGCTATCGCTCGGTTCCGTTTGTTGCTGGCGGCGCTGAAAGTTTCGGGAGTGACTAAGCTCAAGGACGCCCCGGATTTCCGCGTTCATCTGGCTGCGGGAGATTCGTTGCTTCATGGGCGGCGCTTCCGGGAGTTTGAAGGAGTGTCGAGTTTCATGAGTTTTGATACGGAAGAAATTTTCCGTGATGAAATCAAACACCACTACGAAGCCGAGGATGCCGACGCATTGCACCGGATTCTCGGGCAGCAATATCACGCCGTCGTTGGAAACCCGCCATATATCACAGTGAAGGACAGCGCAGTTAGCCAACTCTACCGAGTGCGTTACCCCTCGTGTAGCGGTAAGTATGCCCTCTCAGTACCTTTCATGGAACGCTTCTTCGACCTTGCGGTCAAAGGCGACGGCACCCCACAGCAACCCGGCGGGTTGGTCGGGCAAATAACGTCGAATTCGTTCATGAAGCGCGAGTTTGGCAAGAAGCTCATTGAGGATTACCTGTCGCGCTGGGACCTCACGCACGTCCTCGACACCTCCGGTGCCTACATCCCCGGCCACGGCACGCCCACGGTCATTCTTTTTGGGAAAAATCAGCCACCCGTGAGAGGCACCATTCGCACAGTGCTCGGCATCGCGGGCGAACCGGCAAGGCCCGCCGAACCTGCGCTGGGCCTTGTCTGGCAGGCCATCCTCAATCAAATCGACTACCACGGCAGCGTAAGCGAATGGATGAGCGCAGCCGACTCACCGCGCCTCAATTTTCATCAGCATCCTTGGAGCATTGGCGGCGGTGGAGCGGCAGAGTTGAAGGAACGGATCGACGAAGCGGCGGATGACTTACTCGACAAACGCCTCACTTCTATAGGTCCCGCCAGTTTCGCCGGAGTTGATGACGCCTTCGTTTTCGAGAGCGGTGTCCTTCAAAGGGCTGCTATTCCCGCGAAGCACATTCGCCCGTTCCTTACGGGCGACGGCCTGCGAGACTGGGGCTACGCCCCATCTGAAGAAGCCTTTACGCCATATGGAGATGATCAGAGCCTCCTCAACTTCGATTCTGCCTCTACATGGGCGAAACATCTGTGGCCGTATCGGATCATCTTGGAGTCAGTCGTGGGCTTCGCGAATAAGACACGGAAGCAAGCTGGAGAGCCTTGGTTCAGTTGGTATCGCTGGATTCCGGATCGAATCAGTCAGCCTTTGCGATTCGTTTTTCCTTCGGTCGCAACACACAACCATTTCGTGCTGGAACGCGGTCGCGCAATTTTCAACCGCCACGCACCACATCTCAATTTCCGGGATCAGCTTTCGGACAAAACCGCAACATCATTGGCGGGCGTGCTAAACAGTTCTTCGGGGTGCTTTTGGTTAAAGCAGATCCTCTTTCCGAAAGGTGGGGACCATGTCGGCCAAGAGGGCGCTCGTGTTCGTAAAACTCTTTGGGATGAACGCTACGAATTCGACGGCACAAAAATCTCAACGTTTCCCATCCCCGCGCACCAGCCATCGCTGCTTCCGACCGCGCTCGTCAAAATCAGCACGGCCCTGCAGGCCCATTCGCCGACAGCCATAGTGGCGAGTTGGGGCGGCGCCGAGAGCGGGGACCTGCGCCCGTGGCTGGCGAGCGCACGCGACTCGGCCACGCGCCTTCGCCATCAGATGATCGCCTTGCAGGAGGAACTAGATTGGCAAATCTACGAAGCTTTCAACCTCGTAGAATCCGGTGATGCTGTTAGCCTCCCCGAAGGCAAGGCCCTCGACGCCATCCCACCCGAGGGCATCAAATGCGGGGAGCGAGCTTTCGAGATCGTGCTCGCACGACGGTTAGCCGCAGGCGAGGTCCAGACGACATGGTTTGAGCGGCATGGCTCGACGCCCATCACCGAAATCCCGGCTCACTGGCCCACCTCGTATCGGGAACTGATTGAGCGCCGCATCGCTCGCATCGCCGACGACTCAAACATCCGGCTCATCGAGCAGCCCGAATACAAACGCCGTTGGAACACCGAGCCATGGGACGAGCAATTTACCAAAGCCGCCCGCGACTGGCTGCTGTTACGCCTCGAAACCTATTTCTTTGGCGGCAAGCGCATGGAAGCGAATGCAGAATTTGGAATGAGGAATGCCGAAGGTTCTTCATCCGATCAACCATCCAAAATCAAAAATCAGCAATCGGGAATTCTCTTCTTCATCCCTTCCACGCGTCCGCACCTTGCCACCGCCAATCAATTGGCCGACGTAGCCCAAACCGACGCGTGGTTCATGGAAGTTGCAGAGAACTATGTGGGCAACAGCGGATTTTCGGTATCGAAACTCGTGCAAGATTTGGTGGAATCGGCCAGCGTTCCTTATCTACCGGTCCAGCGCTACAAAGAGAGCGGCCTGCGTAAACGTCAGGATTGGGAGCAGGTGTGGGAACTCCAGCGCCAGGAAGACAAGATCGATGCCGAGGAGAAAGTGGACGAGCCTGGCATCTCGGATGCGGAACTCGCCAATCGTCAGAGCGCTGCCAAAAAGCGAAAGCAACAAGAACTCGGCGACATCCCTGTTCCTCCCAAATACACCAGCGCCGATTTTCTGAAATCAAGTTTCTGGAAACTCCGGGGCAAACTGGATGTGCCAAAAGAACGCTGGGTGAGCTACCCCGGAGCCGAGCGGGCGGGTGACGACTCCCTTCTCATCGCATGGGCCGGTTGGGATCATCTCCAACAAGCCCAAGCCCTTGCCGAATACTACATTGATGCCCGCGACAACCAGGGCGTCGCGCCCGAGCGCCTCAAACTGCTGCTCGCCGGTCTCGCCGACCTGATTCCTTGGTTACGGCAGTGGCACAATGCCCTCGACCCGAGCTTGGGCATGGGCCTCGGAGATTACTTCGCCGGGTTCCTCGATGAACAATGCCGCATGCATCAGATCACGCTTCAAGATCTGGAAGTGATCCGGTTTGAACCCCGAGAGGAGCCAACCAAACAGGGTGGTAAAACCCGAGGACGCAAGCGACGTGATGTGGAACCTGCAAAAGATGACGAGCACGAGAAGTCCATACGCGATGCGTCTTGGATGGACCGGGCGTTCGCGCTTCTGGCCCCGAATCGCAGGGTTCTTACCGATTATCGGGCTCTGGTGTGGCCGGAGCTTCTCCAACAGTTTCCGGGTGAACTGGAATTTGATGTCTTCCGAAAAGCTTACTGGCTGCTTAGCGAACCCACAGAACTGGAAAATCTGGGACGAAAAATGTTTGTGGATTTGCCGGACTCATGGTGGAAAAGCCGTTCCGAGCAGGTGCCCAGATCAGAGTTTCTGGATACGCTCAAAGGGTCTGTCGTTCTCGGGGATGTTAAAATTTGGAAGGAAGATGGGGTCCGTTTCATTAAGTGGACTGGAATGCCCACTAAAAGCGCCTATGCCGAGGTGGAGGACGACGCCCGAATTGCCCTTCTGCTCGCAACTCAATGGGAAGACCCCTCCTACGAGCAGGTGGAGGCTGAATTCGAAAGGGAGCTAAACCTTTTGGAAACGCCATGACACCGCAGCACATTCAACCCACTTTCGACGCCAAACTGGCGCGCCCCATCAAACCAGACCTTGATGTTCGCGAGCCACTGCTATGGTTCCAAAATTTGTATCTGGTTCGACAATTGGGCGTGGCAGCTACCGCTACAAACGAGATCAGAAGGTTTACGTTGAGACGCGGACTGAACATCCTCTGGGCCGAGCCAGAAGATCCAGAGACTAGCGAAGGGCTTTACGGAGATGGTTTCGCCGGACACGCGACTGGCAAAACCCTCTTTTGCAGAATTCTCCGACACCTTCTCGGTGAACCGAATTTTGGAACAGAAGAGCTACAAAAGCACGTCGGCGAAAGGTTTCAAGAACTCTGGGCGGTTGCGACCATCCGTATTAACTGCACCACGTGGATTGTAGGCAGGCCACTGGCCGGACCCGGTAGTGAATTCGCAATGCGAGGTGGGGATATTGAGTCGGTGTTTGCAACGGTTCCCTCATTTTCCGGCTATAAGGATTTTACAACGGCTCTTGAAAATGAATGCGGGAATCCTTTGTCCAAAATGTATCCGGCGGAGGCTTGGCGAAATCTTTTGCCCTGGATAGCCAGAGATCAGGAAGCGAGGTTTGCAACTATCGTTTCTTGGCGCGACTCTGGTAGTGAAGCCGACAACCCCCGAAATAGTAAGGAGGCTCAGCATCTCATTCTCCGGGCGGTTCTCGGACTCTTGCATGTCGATGAATATGACATGCGCCATGAGGTGTCTCTGCTGGAGGAAGAGATCAAAAGCGGGCAGTCCGGCCTGTTGGTGAAGGAAACGCTCGCTACCCGAGATAAGGCCCAGGTCACTCGAACTCTTCGCGAAGTGCCTCGGCTGCGTGTGGAATTGATCGATCTGGAAGCAGCTAAAGATCATGTGGCATCCCAGAGAACGATTCGGCAAGAAGCCCTCGACCATTTCAACAACCAACCTGAGAGCGAAGAGGTCATCAAAGTGCGCGAATCTCTTCAGACTGCTGTTTCGGAAAAAGCCACCACTGAGTCGAGGATCAAAACTTTAAACGATGAAATTCCTGCACTGACCGAGCAAAGTGAGAAAAGCCTGCTGACCATCGATAAAATCAAAAAGAAAGGTCT
>JBGTLQ010000205.1:0-1904 GCA_041744075.1 Terrimicrobiaceae bacterium | reverse complement strand
AAGGAACAAATGGGTGTCCGCGGAGAGGATCATGAGGCAGTGCGCTCAAGGATTGCATCGACCTCAGGACGCAGACTTGCTGGATCAACAAGGTAGTCGCCACCGCAGTCGATCGTGGGAAAACGCCAGACTTTTTTGGGCTGAGGCTCCTCGGGAAAGCGAGCGACGAAATGTTCCGCGGCCTTCCGCATGATCTCCGAAAGCGACCAATCCTGGCGCTCGGCAATCTCTTTGAGCCGCCGGTAAAGAGGCTCGGGAAACTGAATCTGAGTGCGCGTTATGATGTATTTTATACATCACATGACGAAATACGTCAATCTGACGTCTTCGTTGATGACTATAAAGAATAGCCGGACCGCCCCACTCTTCTTTTGGCAACCGGGGGCAGGTCTATATTCGTGACAAAACCTGTGCGGCACGTGCCAATTTATGTTTAAGATATAGGTCTGACCCCGGGAAAATTAGGTCTGACCCCGGGGAAATTACGGTGAAGCGGGCGAAAGCTGACTTGACGGTTCCATCGCAACCTTTTCTCCTCCGCACATGGCTTGGCGCATCTCTGACCACATACTCTCCGGGGAGATTGACAATCGGATCAAGGATCGTGTGACCGGCTTCTTCGAATTGACGAATGGGAGGGGGCGCGTTTCGCTGGATTTGGAGGGAAATACTCACCCCGATCTTGCGGGGTCACTCATTCGTTTTGTCAATCCCCGCTCTCAGAGTAAAACAGAGCCCGTCTCCTTGGAAAATTTTGCTCTGGAACAAATAGGGCTGGCCGGTGACATCACCGCCTCGCACCGGGTGAAAGATCTGCTCGTTCCGCTGGACACGTTTACTGAAATGGACGAAGCCACGCGTGAAAAAGCTTATCGTTGGGCAAATTGCCTCTACCTGGAATGGTATGGACGACGAAATGGTCGTGTCGTCGTGGAAGGTGTCGGCTATGAAATGGAATGGGTGGAGGGACCTCTTTGGGAAATCACGGAAGAGGGTTTGCGCGGGCAAGGAGAGCGCTCTCAAGGGGCTCTCCTTGGATTTTTCGAAGATGTTGGCACGGCCATGCAGACGGAGGCGGCACTGCGAGCAGAGGATGATGGCGAGTCGGTGCCTCCGGCGGAAGCCGAGATGGATGCAGAAATGGTTCGAATGGATTTGCTCAATGATCGGATCGAACGCCGCTTGGCGGCCGAGGGTCTGGAGGAGTTTGAACGCATTTACGAGGAGGAATCGGCCAGACTGCGGAGTGAACGAGGCGAACCCGAGCCCCTGCCGCTTACAGCCGAAGAAGAAGCCGCCCGCGAGGCATGGATTGATGAAATGAATGCGGACAGCCAGGAAGCCCTTGAGGAGATTGCCAGTGAAGATTGGAAGCAGGAGCAACCCAAAACTCATCCCCTTGTAATCGAGTGTCGTGAATTTTCCCTGGAATTGAGACGGGAGATTATTTTGCCTCAAGGCTCCTCACGGGAGCACCCGCTGTGCGAAATTATCAATGGCGTGCTTTGTGCCGCCGGCAAATTGGCTGGAGCACTCAACGGGTATGTGGGGGACGCGGCATGGCCGCCCAATGAGTTAAGGGCTCCCACCGTGCTGGTGTTTCTCAAGAAGGCACGAGGCTATTTGAGCGACGCCCTGCGCGGGCTCGACTCGGCCGATGAAGAGCAACTTGCAACCTCCGAATGGCGGGAAACCACTCGCGTCCGTATCACTAATCTTCTCGATGCCACCCAGCAACATATCCTTGAGGCCCGCGAAAGTCTTTCCGACGAAGATCTTTGAAAAGTTTGTGAAGCTTGCCTGCTGACCAAGCTCAAGCAAGCTCAAGGGTCAGTCATGGTTTTGTGACATCGTGCTTAGGATTCGCAACTGATCGCAGTGTCAATAATCCATGACCCCTATGC
>JBGTLQ010000204.1:0-7624 GCA_041744075.1 Terrimicrobiaceae bacterium | reverse complement strand
GCCCCAAGATTTTTATTTTTCTAGCATTCTCATTCTTTTAGAGAAAGTGTAAAAACACTTTTCTAATGAGTAATTAACTGCAGGGTCCAGTTTTAAGCCCCGAACAATCGCTGCCTTGATTTGGATTCGTATTCCCACAGCCGTTGATCGTTTTGAGGCCAGTTGACACAATTTGGCCATCAATAATTATATTAATTCCACATTCATTTCCTGAAGCGTTTTTGCAAAAACCCATAAATTTAGAGTCATCGTAACAGACTACTGGACATGAATCTGCTGCTTCAATAGTGTGAGACCCTATACCAAGTAGGATGGATGACGTTAGGATAACTAGGATTAATTTCATTTTTTTATTGGTTTTGATTTATACTTATTACTTGTGTGAGAATCGAGATCATATTTTATTTTCTGCCTATTCCATCGCTTACAAGGGTCGAACCAATTCGTTCTGAAGTCCTTGACGGAACCATCTTGGTTCACCATTCAGAAATGCACGCTCGACACGACCATTTAGGAAGTGAATTTCATACTTTCCCCGAATGCTTCGCACAATTTCCCCTTCCTCATTGTAAGTATTTCGTTCAACTATCGACGTCTCATTGCCATGGACTTGAAATATTGATCTAATCTTGCCATTTAGTATACCCGACGTATAGCGAGAGATGATTGTTTGAATGCCGTTTACGTCACGTGAAATTTCCTCTCCTTTCAGAGAACTGTTGTGCCAAAACTCACTCTGGCCGTTGGTATCTTTGCGCTCGATAGCGGCATTTTCGATCTCACCTTGATCACAAGTGATCTTGTAGGTCCAGTCACCGTCCTTGGTGATCTTTTTGTTTTCCGGGTTCCAAACAATTTTTCTCTCACTTTGTCTAGGCTGCTTTACAATCATGATTGGCTGAAGACTTTCCACAACCCCATAGTTATATGTTTTCATCGACTCTGATGAATCATCTGAATTTTGAACTTCCCCGAGACTTAAATCTTTTCCTGCCACCACAATTTTTCCCTGAACACTCTGAATGCGTGGCTTTTCTTCCAAGATGATTGCCAGTTTTTTGCCTTCAACTTCAAGACCCTCCACTTTACCACGGACCCCCTTGAGCACTTTCAGCAAAATCTGGCCATCCATTGTCACATCATCCACCTGTCCCGCCTGGTCCCGTTTCACAATAACTCGCTTGCCCTTGGGTGTTCCCATTTCCGTGAGACGTCCCATCGTGTAGGTGAGGCTCCAACCGCAGGGAGCCCAGACTTTGATTGTGTTTGAGCCGATCTCGCCTTTCCAGCCCTTCACGCCACCAATTGTCGTCAGACTTTTTGGATCACGTCCGAATCCAGATGTGTAGCCGGTGGGTTTCATGATCTCGAAGGTGTTCTCACCGGTTTGGATCATGTAGGAGTCCAGAAGTGGCATCACCCAGCCGTGGCCGAGGTAGGGCGAACTGGTTTCACGATTGGACTTGAATCCGATGACCAAGGGGAGAGGCGTATCTTCCCCGATGTCGATGTCGGCAATTTTATCCCAGTAGCTCACATATCCGAACGAATCGACTCCATCGAAATGATCCTTTGGCAAATCAAAGGATCCTCCGCAGTCGGCCAGGGAAACTGCCGATGAGGCAGCCACTCCGAGTGCGGAGAGCAAAATAGTTTGGATGCTGCGAAGGTTCACGGGTTTCAGAAGCACAAATATGCTGCTACTATTCGGTTAAGGCTCGCCACTGCTAGAATTGGAAGATCCGCTTGAGCAGCTTTCGCTGGTCAAGGGCCGGAGAGAAGCGATTTGAGTGCCGTCCTGCTTAACTTGACGGGCGTAACCGACAACGACAAAAACCCAAAGTGCGACAACAAAAAGACCGAGTCCAAAGAACCCGCGTGAATGTTTGATGATTTTGCTCATGACGAGAATCTTCTGCCAGATCCTTTTCACTAAGTCAAGATTTTGCTAACTCCAGCAACGGCCAGCCAAATATTTTTATCTCCTTGATTTAACTCGTGGATGAGGGAACAACCTCATTGAAACCTATTATCGTGTCCCGATTACAGTCGTATGCTTTAAGCTTCCTCTTGACGATCAAACCGCAATGATTGCGCTTTGATCGTCAATATCCATAATTACCTGGGCCATGGACCCATCGCGGATGAATATGAATCTTGCTTCGAGTCTCTCTGCTTCTGCCGGAGTACGTTCCTAGTGCAGACTCGCACTGTCTCGTAGAATCGGGCAAAAGGCTTGAATTTTGTCATTCTTCGTCTACTCCTAATTACTGATCTGTTTCAGCAAATGCCATGCAATTTTTTTTAAATGACAATGAGACTGAGTGCGGCCCATTTACGTGGGGACAAGTCTTTGTTCTTCTTCGAAAATATGACTTGGACGAGTCCACTCTCGCAAGGTGTGAGCCCGGCTCAGAAACCAAAAGCCTCCAAGAATGGGGTTTCTGGTCCGAGGGCACGACCATCAGATCCCTGTCATGGGAGGAAATCCAAGATTTACTGACTGAAGGGGTCATTGATGAAGACGTTTATGCCCAATTGGATGGGAACGACGATGAGTCGGTTCCTTTATGGCAGTTAATCGAGCAATGTCACAGGACGCCATCGCTTAAGGGTTTTAACTCCGGGCAGCTTGCCACACTGCTTCTATCTCTGAAGAGATGGTGGGGTTCGATTCCTGCAAATAAACGTTGGATTTATGCAGGAGGAGTTTCAGCCAGTGCTACAGCAGTGCTGGTTTCTGTATTCCTTATTTTTGCCAACGGGACTTCTACCCCGCTTCTTGAATCCAGCGCCTCAATTGTCAATCCCCCATTGCATTCGCAACCCCCAACTCCCTCATCGCCACCCAATTCGGTCGAAAATTCCGAGATTGTTATCCCAGTTACTCAACCAGCAACACTGTCGAATGAGAAAGACGAGGAAGAGGCCAAGCCAAGTTTAGTGGATGGAACCGGAAGAACAGCCTTACCTACCTTAATCCCAGCTTCACAAGTGGATGTCGCGCACCAGAAAGAGCCCCAGACATCCAGCCTGGTGGTTGAATCCAATGGAGAGGATAATCCGATCATCGTCTCGAGTTCTACAACGGAGATCTCACCCATGCCACCGGAACAGGATTCCGATCAGCCCAAGACTATAGAAAGCGCCCAGCAGGCTATTCCTGACGCCGGAAGGAGGGTCCCTGAGCCGGAGACCATCGCAGCCCCTTTACCCTCCCCAACAACAGCGCAGAAATCGGCGGCCACCGCCCAGACTCCAAGGAGTGCTCAAGTGCAGCAGCCTTCACCTGTTAGCGCAGCCACAGTGGCAGTTTCCGATTTTTTCAAGATCGAAGGCATCCGCCTCCATAAAAGGCCGCCAAGGGATGGTTATGGCTTATGGAAGGATCCGGTCCGAGTTGGTGATGTACTCGAACCCCCTGTTTTTGTTCCAAGCTTCGAGGTGAAAGTCCAAGTCGCTCAAGGAATCAGAAGCGACCGTCTGGTTATGCGAATGCATTTTTATGACTCTGCTGGAAATCTTGTTGAAACTCAAAAGGAACCCGCAAATTCCGGAAAATTGGAGATCGGAAAAAAACACCGGTATCCTGTGCTTTTTGATCCAAGCAAACCTGCCGATAACCGTTTCTTATTCGAGGCCCCCTCAAACTTTGGCGGAGAAATATCGAGAGCAATTGTCGTGTTCGGGGACAAACACGAGCTGCAGGCCCAGGCCTATCCGCAAACCACATCAACGTTCCTTTTGAACTATCCAGAAAAGGCCAAGGTTGAAGACAAGCGAACAGCAAGAATTGTTCGCAAACCGGCTTTGGATCCCCTGATCGAGCATGTGGTCAAAACGAAAAATCCCAAGATGCCGCAGATGACTCTTTTTTTTCGTCCCCCCCGCAATGTGACAGATAGCAGCGAGATCCGCGGTGTGATGGCGCTGTGTCTTCTTGCCGGCAGCCTTGATGAAATCCGACGAGAGCTACAAAAAGAAGAAATGACCGGGGACAATAAGGGGATTCTGGGCTTTGCTGACAAAAACAAACTGGCGATCCTTGCATGGGGCGCAAATAGCTCTCTTTGGGCTCGGGCAAACTATGATCAGCTCACGCGGAAACAAGCCAGAGAGTATGAGTCCTCTTTTGGAATTGTCGCCAATGCATGGGAGCGGGGCGTGCTTGAGTTGGGGGAGAAATATGGAATGCCAACAAAGGGGTTTCTTATCCAAGGTCAGTGCGGTTCGGCGCACTTGGCCAAAGCCCTTTGTCTGGCGAAGCCTGAATATTTTTTGGCTATTCACATCCACATACCTGGCTTCTTCGAGGCCCCGACTCCCGAAGCCTCAAGAGTTTTATGGTGCATTACTACGGGCGAACTCTATTACAGCTACGACTATTCCTTGCGCTTTCTTGAGGATTCCAGAAAACTGGGGTATCCAATTCTATACAAAGCCTTTGTGGGACTCGGACACGCCGGTCACCCTGATGCCACCGCCTTGGGGCTGGAATTTTTCCAATTTGCACTGACTCAACAGTCGCTTGTTGAGGAATTGGAGAGGAAGAGGGCAAATGCCATTGATTCTGTCAGACTTTCCCCGACGGAACAGTCGGGGATACTTTTGGAGTCCTTCAAAAATCCCCCCCTCTATGGCGATATCGTTAACCAAGAAGTATTCCCGGCTGACCAAGTTGACATGATTCCTGAGGGCTTCCGGATTGCCATTCCGACCAAGGAGCTTGGTGCGATCTGGAAAAGGAACCCATGAAACCCATTAGGAATTTTTTGGCACCCCTTGGGCGGACCTCAGTTTTTTTTAGTCTTGCTCTGGCCTATTCCGATCTGAAATCTCAGGATCCGGATGATTCTTTCCATGTCCTCAGGATGGCAGCGAAATTTGAAATCAACCGTGCCGACATCTGGTATGTGGAGCCGCCCCCGCGTCCCCGTGCCATTCTTGTGCTGTGCCCGGGAGCCAATGGAAATGGGTTGTCTCTGATCCAACAAAAGGCATGGCGGGAATACGCTGCCCGTGAAAATCTCGCTCTTGCTGGAATTCATTTTGAATCGCCCATAAGCCTTCTTTCGCAATGCCAGGGATATTATCAGGCCAGAAATGGGTCGGGAGACCTTTTGCTTGATGGGATTGAATCAATTTGCGGTAAAAAACTTCCGATCCTTTTTTTTGGATTTTCTGGTGGGGCACACTACATCACACGCTTTATCGCATGGAATCCCAGGCAGGTTCTGGGGTGGGTGGCGGCAGGTGCTGGAGTTCTTAATGCTCCATTAGCAGACCAGAGATTTCCGCCTGGCATCATGGCTTGTGGTGCAAATGACTCCCGACTTGGGGGAGCGCTCACCTTTTTCAAACAGGGCAGGGCTCATGGAAACCCATGGCTTTGGGTGGAGATGCCAAATGTTGGCCACAGCTTCACCCCCGAGTTCGAAGACTTTGCACGAGATTATTTTTCCGTCCTGCTCAACCGGACGGAGCCCGATGGTTTGTGGATGGATATTGATTTGTTAACTGAGCTGACTGCGGAAGAGGCAAAGGCCCAGCCATCTCTCAATGGATGGATTCCAGACAGATCGATTCTTGCTTCATGGCTGAAATGCCATGCTTCAACAATGGAGATTTCGCAGAAGTATCAATGAATATCACATTTAATGGCATTTGGCGTATGGATTGGGGGTTCGGGAATCCGAACCTCACGGCCGCACTTCTGATTTCTCTCCTTTGTCTTGTTTGGCTTCCCGCTTACTTTTTTCGGCGGGGTTATTGGTTCAGCCTAATGGCAGCCACTGTCATTGGTGTGTGCTTGATTCATACGATGTCACGTGGGGGAATTCTTGGTGGTGTGGTAGCAATGACGGCTCTTATTGGATTTGTGCCACGGCCCTGGCCAATCAAGCGAGTCCTAGGAGCGGGCTGTGCTATTTGGGTCGTCATTCTTGCCACATTTTTCCTCAACATTCATCAGCGTCTCGGGCAGGGCATCACCTCCGAGGACAAATCCATCACTCATCGACTTGAAATATGGAAGGCCGCTCCCCAGATGCTTGCCGTTCAACCCTTTGGCTGGGGGTGGAACGGCGCTGGCCGAGCCTATGCAGAATGGTTTCAGCCCGCCGGGCGTAACGAGCAATATGGTAGCCTTGTGAATACCCACCTCTCCAAGGTGGTTGAATTGGGAGTTATCGGGGGAGCTGTTTACCTTTTCGTCTGGCTTTTAAGTTTGTTTCTGAGTTGGCCTTCGCCAAGGTCTCGCTGGCGGGCTGTTTTCTTTGCGTTGCTACTTGGCTTCGGTATTGCTGCGACTTTTACGAATATGGCCCGTCATTGGCAGCTTTGGGTTATTCCCGCATTGGCCATCGCAGCCGTGATCGTAAACCGATTACGTTTCCGGGATGCGGTTCCCGTTGGCATGGTAGCCCTGGCAATTATTCTTAGTACGCTCACACCATGTGCCATTTATCTCGCTGGGCGGAACCATATCTCGCTTCAGATCCGCAATGAAAATCAGGTTGTAATTCTCGGAAATGGCAACCCCTCGTTTTGGATTCTGGCCGATGATAAGTTGCTGGGGGAGAATTACAGGAGAAAACTCAGAGAGTATATTGCCGAGCGGCCGGACTTTTCAGTCTGCCTTGTCGACCGGGTGGAGCATCTTCCACCCTCGCTAAATACCCCCCTGCTTGTCGCGTCTTCCGTTGATGCCGTTCAAGCAAGAGACCTTGCAAGTCGGGGCTCCTATACCCTCTTCCTTAATCCGGGATTTTCCCCTTCGGACATAGCCGAATACACGTCAGTGGCTGCGATCTTCGGCGAATTAAGCAAATCGAGACACCTCACTGAATGGCAGGGTTCTTCGAATACAATCAAACTCCCAGGCATCGGAGACTTTATCCCAAACTGGCCACAAACACTGCTGGAATTACCAAAGGGTTAGCGTTTCTGGAATGAGAGGGTCTCGGCATGGACGACGATGGTTGAGTCCTCGGTTCCCTCAAGTGAATAACTGCCCGTATGGACAAATGGATAAACTGCCCAGGATAGCACCACAGACAAGATGAATAGTCCAAGTGATGCCAAGAATAAAATGGGTGATGGACTCCTCCAAATCATGAGTGAAATTGTTCTACCACACGAATGCGGATTCTCTGCAATATATTTGGCTGCGTCTTCACAGTATGATGCGCTTCAGGGGAGATTGGCATTTGCCAATTCAGGAGAAACCAGATGGCTTTTTTACACCATGTGGCAACCTTCCGTCGACTTGAAATCGACCCTCAAGTCACCTCAAGAACATTCTCACAAGGCTTCCCCATCCCACGAATCACAGGCATCGGCTCTGACTCCAGAAAACTGCGCGAAAGCGAGGACCTCCAAGTCCGCCAGGCAGGCTGCCGTAGCATAAGGAGTGGAAAAATCAGATCGTTAGGATCTGAGGCTCATGCAGAATCAGCGTCGAATTTTTCCACTTGTGCTATACGTGCTTTCAATTACCCACAAGTTTCTGATTTAGCAGGAACCCTAATGTAATATCTGTCATTCGAGAGAGGCCTCTCCACATAACTAGATTTCCGGGTGGTGGATCTGAAGCTCTGGCAAGATAACCGCCCAGGCGAGCAAT
>JBGTLQ010000203.1:0-3127 GCA_041744075.1 Terrimicrobiaceae bacterium | reverse complement strand
CGATCTAAAAAATATAACTGAAGTGCTCCTCAGACACGGTGCAACTTCCTAAATTTGTGGGCTTGATTTAACAGTATGGAGCTTGTGCGTTCCTCCAAAAATGAAGTCCATCGTAACCATTTTGCTTTCGATCCTGGGCTCTGCAGTATGCGCCTTTGCTCATCCGCAGGCCGAGCATTTGAAACAGGCATACAAAACCCAAGGCGACGATTTCTTCATCCCTCTCTATTGGCTACCAGAGACAAGGCAGACCGTCTTGAAGTATATTCCTGACCACGGGAACTGGGTTGGATTCGAGCCTGCATATTGGAAAAAGATCAAAGAGGAGGAGAAGTTGCTCCTTCTTGAGGAACTTGGTCTGGAGCTGGATCGTCTGGATGGTGACCGTCTCGAGGAATGCTGGCGACGCATTACAGACTGGCAACGGATTAGTTCCCAGCTTTCGCTGCTGGCTGGCTTCCTCGATCAAGATGAAGGATTTTTAGACTTAGCCTATTCTGACCCTACACTTCGTCCCGCGTTTAAGTGGATTATCAACAAACGCAAGCCTGATTTTGACACTAAACACATTGGATCTACGTTCACGTCCGGCGAGATCGCGATGTTCTATCCGCATCTCATTCAACACCTGTTGGATACGCCGGAGAGAGAGCGGCTTGAGTGCTTTTCCCGTTTGCTTGCAAAAATCGCCACCACCAAATCGACCCAGGAAGAACATGACGATGTTGGACGCTCCGAGTCGGAATGACTCTCATCATGACTCCAACCTCGGCTTTCCGAAAGCGGGTGGCAAATGATAGAATAAAAACTGAGTGCCCGTTATCCGCCTCTGGAATTTTGTCAGAATTCGTCACCAGACCTAGACCAAGACCTTACAATCTCAAAGAGGTCGCATGAGTTTAGTGGTTCCTACCGTGCGTAGGATCTTCGGCTGGGGCAGGTGGGAATAAGAAAATCTTTAATTCGAGGCACTGCACCTCTTTGCTGTTCTGCAGGCAAACCACGAGTATCCGTTTTTTCATGCAAGCGCCGAGCTTCACTCCTCTTCCGAAGCCTGATCTTTTCTGGCAGAACGAAACCCGACAACGAGCCGCACAATACTCATTGGAATAGCAATGATCAGCAGTGTACGCAATGATTCGTAACTATATCCTGACGTGGAGTCGGATTGTATCAATGCAGGAAGCCCTAGCACTAGGACCCAACCAAAGAAAATTCTCACGATTTCAACGTATAATTTGCGCCATGAATGTTTTCTGATATTAATCATTTCTAAAATTCAACAGTTGTTACCCACCTAATTACCGGAAAAGGCTGTCGCCTGTCCGACCATCCCTCCAGCACCTTGGCCCCTCTAATTTCATGCGCTGACCATTTTGCCTCGCCCTGACCCTAATGGCACTAAGAATCATGGCGCGTTGCAAGCAATACACCCAAGAAACCACCAAACCCCATTGCGCATATTGGCAAAGCATAAAAAACTCGCTCCAAGTATCCATTTGTAAATACAAGAAATGACGAAAACCCGTGGAGCAGTATCAGTAGCGAACCAAAATACACAGCCCCTGTTCTATTTTTACGGAAATTCATCGGATTCTTCGACCATATTCCAACCCTGCTATCATCCGATGTGCGCTGACTTATGACGAAGTAGGCCATTAAAAACGATACAGGTAATATTAATATTATAGACCAATAGGGCATGGCCTCTGGATTTTCGGTTTGCAACCAGAAACCTAATATGCCTCGAAGAAACACAACGATGCAAAGACCAATATTAATTAGTCTCCAATTCAATCTGTGCATTCGATTACACTCCTATCCGGTAAATTAGAACTATGACCCCTACTATGACCCCTATTAAATAAGACCCCCAGGGTCAGACCTTTATTTTTTACGTGCTTCAATGTCATCTAGTTTGTTGCTGATGTGTTTTCCCTTCTCTCAGTCCCCTGCCTTGGACCTCAAGCGGTGTAACCTTTGTGCGACGGTTTGGTAGTGTAGCCCGCCGAATAACTCACCGATTTCTCTCAGGGTCGCATCTGTATTCTGTCGGATCTCTAGCATCGCTCGATTGACTGTGGGTATACCAACCTTGCCGGACTGCAAATCAGCAAGACTCACACCTTGTGCTTTCGCTATCCTTTCAAGGACACTCTGTGGGGTCTGTTGGATTTTTAAACTCTTTAAGCCTGAATACTCCCGCTCCTTCGCCTGAATCTGACTCTGCTTGGCGGAGTCCTTCAATAGGGCTAAATGGTCCGCAACCCGTCGGTGAAAGCTCTCACTACCCAATACCTGCTTACAATGCGCATTCTCTTCCGGATCTTCAATTTCCCGCAGAAGTCCCTCCTCAACAAATCGCCGATACTCGATCTCGATTCGTCTCCCACCAGCCGACGAGCCACACTCGCCCAGAATCAAGCTCCTTTCCAGCCACCCTGGACCCACACACAAGCCCGCGTAAGCGCGGTAGGAACTCCACACAAATCGCCTGAGCTTCTCGCGCTTTTCAGCCAAGCTGCCACGCCCCAGAACCGTGCCACGAACCGGGTTCAAGTGAATGTAGCGGCTTAGTTCGAGAAGATACGGTCCTGGCTCAACGAGAACCGACTTGAAGCGTCCCTGAAAAAGGTGGCCAACTGTTTCGTGCTTGGTATTGAACCACACGGTGTGGCTGGTCAACAGCCATTGCATCCACCGGCTCAAATTCGATTTGGGAGTTTCCACGATCAGATGGAAATGATTATCCATCAGCACGTATGCGTGGACCACCACGCCATATCGCTTGACCCCCAAGCCCAGCAATTCCAGAAATTTAAATCGGTCACGAACTCCCCTGAAAATGTTTAATCGGCCATTCCCACGACTCATCAAATAATAAATCGCACCCTCAAACTCAATGCGGATTGGTCGAGCCATACCACATTTATACCGGATGCAGCTTGCAGCATGTCAAAAATAAAGGTCTGGTACCCCGTGGGCTTTTGCTTCCAACAACAATGAGCTACCTTTATCTCTGTTTTTTAGCTCTATGCTTGCTAATCGCCATAGTCGGAGCGGTTCCTTACCTGATGTATCTCGTGGTTTTGGCGATCAGAAGAAAGTGGAACAAGTGTCTGCGACT
>JBGTLQ010000202.1:0-1814 GCA_041744075.1 Terrimicrobiaceae bacterium | reverse complement strand
GGTTAGGGGATGGCACCCCATAAGCGGGGCAGCAATCACAGACGCCGATTGTTCCAGGGCATCCTTGCGATCACCATTCCCATCCCGCAGGTGTCGGTGATCCCCGCAAAGACGAGCCCGACTCCCACAAAACCCGAAAGCGCGATCCAGGCCGGATTCACGAAGTAGCCCAGAACCGCACCCACAAAAACCAGCGAACCGGCGGCGATGCGCACCTGGCGCTCAAGGGACATCATTTTGGCTCCGCGAATCAGCGGAAATCCTGCCGCTTCCCATGCCCGTATTCCGCCTTCCAGAACGCTGAGTGACGGCAAAGGGTGTGCCCTCAACCTTTCGGCGGCCTGGCTGGCTCGGTTTCCAGTCTGACAAATCACAACACAGCCCTCCTTGCCCTCGGACAGTCGTGACACGGTTTCCGCATCCAATTGACTCAGTGGATGCAAAACCGATCCCTCGATGTGGGCCTGCTCGAATTCTGCAGGGGTGCGAACGTCGAGGAACAGTGCGTTGTGATTCTGAAGCTTAGCGGGAGAAACATTCAAAGGAGATCTTTCGTTACTTGATGATTGGGTATTCATGGATTAATATAAAACTATATCACTATACAGTTATATGCAAACTAAAAAGAAAACTATGTCCGATGCCCAGGTTGATGAAGCGGCACGGCTTTTTGGGATATTGTCGGATGCGTCCCGGCTCAAGCTCCTGAGGGCTCTCATGGCCCAGTCGCTCACGGTGTCGGAATTGATGGAGGCCACCGGGTTGAAGCAGGGTAATGTTTCGAAACATCTGGGGGTCTTGTTATCTGCCCGATTCGTGGCCCGCGAACAAGAGGGAAATTTCGCCCGCTATTCCCTGGCGGATCCGAAACTTTACGAGCTCTGCGATCTGATGTGCCTGCGGATTGCAGCCGACGCCCATCAGAGGAACAAGGCATTGACGAGGTGATGAAACTTAATGGAAATCTTGTGATAAGTGTCTTGTTGTTAATCGCTGCAATCATGCTCCCATTGTAGCTGAAAAACGTCCCCATGAGCGTCTACTCCGAGCACTCTGTGGTTACATCCTTTCCGCTGCCCCGGTGCGACTGTCCGGAGTTTCTTTATCCCTGAGCGCCAGGAACTTGGGGTTCTTGTGAAGTATTGACGGACAACAATCCCGCCACCCGAAAAAATCATTTGCGCACCCGTTGCAAATCTTTAAATGTAACAAAATGGCCATAGAACTCATTGATAACCAACAAGGGCCGGTGCGGTTTGTCACCGTCACTGGAGATTTAAACGCTCACACCTCGTCGGACTTCGAGAAGCATCTCATCGGGGTGATTGAAAGCGGTGAAACACGAATTGTTGTGGATGGCACGAACCTGAATTACATCAGCAGTGCCGGTTTGCGTGTGATTCTCGCCGCCTGCAAAATGTTGGGCTTGAAAAAGGGGAAGCTTTCCTTTTGTTGTTTGCAGGACCCAGTTCGCGATGTGTTTGAAATCGCAGGTTTCGGCGGTGTGATTTCCATTTTTTCAGATCGAGAAAAAGCAGAAGCATTCAGCCGGAAATAACGGGTGGCAAAACGGGCGGGCTTGGAAGGGACTGCTCTATACACAAAGGGAGGACAATTTCATGAACACAACATCGCTTCATTCCTGGAAGTATGCTTCGAGTTATCGCCCCAAATACGAAAGCGCCAAAGAGCGCTGGGGTGATGCGGTCGACCGCTATCTCTATTACACAGAGAAGGGCGATCCACTGGCAGATGCCGTGGTCGAAGCAGTGGCGGATCTTCCGCCCGGCGAAGGTCAGAAAATGATCACGCAG
>JBGTLQ010000201.1:0-3111 GCA_041744075.1 Terrimicrobiaceae bacterium | reverse complement strand
TTAGCCTGACCTATAAGGTGAAAAACACCAACCGTTCCGTCGGCACGAAAGTCTCCGGCGAGATCGGCTATCAATATGGCGAAACTGGACTGCCTCCACGCACCATTGAGCTGAACCTCAGTGGCAGCGCCGGACAAAGTTTCGGTGCCCTGCTAACACCCGGAATTCGTCTCATCCTAACAGGTGAGGCCAATGATTACGTGGGCAAAAGCATGAGCGGCGGCGAAATTATCGTGCGTCCGCCTGCGCTGCGTCAGTTCACAGCGGAAGATAATATGATCGTCGGCAACACCGTAATGTATGGCGCGACCGGCGGCATTTTGTTTGCATCCGGACGCGGGGGCGAGCGTTTCTGCGTGCGCAACTCAGGCGGCATGGCCGTCGTGGAAGGCATCGGCGACCATGGTTGTGAATACATGACCAACGGCACCGTGGTGGTGCTCGGACGCACCGGCAAAAACTTCGGAGCGGGCATGACCGGTGGCAGCGCCTACGTATTAGACTTGGATGAAAACTTTGAGCGGCTTTACAACAAGCAACTCATCAAAATTGATCGCCTCGCCAACGCCGAAGATGAGACGCAACTCAAAGAGCTCATCTATCAGCACCTCGAAAACACCGAAAGCAACCGCGCCAAGGAAATCCTGGCCGATTGGGCTGCATTCAAGCCGCGTTTCTGGAAGGTCTCACCCAAAGAGGCCCCACCCATCGCAAAGCTCGTCAACGCCCAAGCCGCCACCGCCGACCCCGTGCCAGCAAAAAGCTAAATATGAGGTGTTAGACCGGAGCGATTTAGACCAAAAAGACTCAAAGACACAAAGAGGATCGCGTTGCCGACCTTTGCGTCTTTGTGAGCTTTGTGGTTAATCTTGCCGGGCCTTCCATAATCTGCACCCCAATGAAACCCCATCGCAAAGACCTTTGGTTTAAACATGGGGGTCAAATTCCGTAAAGCGAGAGTCTCGCCGCCATTGATCCTTGCATTGCCCTCGCCCGCCTTGGCACTTGGTCCACCATAAAGTTGGCCAAAATTGGCTACTCCTTCCCTACAGATAACCCGCAGCGAGTATTTCTTCCGGATCAGCCTCGATCTCACGTCTCCCGCCCTGCCCCCCAGACCTTGCTTCGCTCGCCCCCGCGAGTCTCACCCTTCGGGCTGCCTTCAGCAGGCTCCCCCACGAGCGCCCGCTCGTCGGTGGTCCCACTTTTCACTTTTTACTTTCCCACCTTCCTACTCTGCCCCCTCCGCCCTCCGCCATTCTCCATCCGCCATTGGATGATCTGCCTTGCGCCTTGCATTTTCGGGGGCAACCACTTACACACTTTCCGCAGTCCGCAATTTCGCGGGTCATTGACCCGCGAATTTGTTTCTCCATCCCGAGGCTGCACTGCAAAATCCTCCCACCCATCGAAATACACATCCTTTAGAGTCTGACAGCCCGCCAAAGAATTGCACATGCCTCCTTCCCCTCAAGACTTCAGCCGATGAGAAAGGAAGAACTGACTTTCTACCGCGACCTCCTCGGCGAGATCAAGGCCCGCGTGCGCACGTGTCGGCGACGGAACAAAAGTGGAATTCTTGCCGGAACAAAAGTGAACTGTGAATTAGAGGGTAAATGCTCCTAAAACAGGGGGCCATAGGGCGCCAGTTGTTTTTTCGACGACCCAAATGCAGCGATTGGGATGGTGAATGATGATGACCGATTTTTTAGGTGTTGGAGCGATTTGGTAGCTCTGGCCCTCAAAATCAATGGTGTGGTCATTGTTGACCCTTCTGGTGCACCGTAGGGAGAGATGGAGATCCAAAAGCGTGGGAAGTGGACAAGGTCGGATACGATCCGTTTTTGCTGAAATCGATCTATCCCAAATGTGGATTGGAATATTGGCGATGCTGCGGCTGTGTGTTCGATTTTGGCGACTGATTTCCATTTGCAGCACCTCATCTGCATGCTCCCAATCTTTGACACGCGCATGAGCCAAGAGTGTCACCAATCGACGTTGGAAGGTTCCGAAACGACGCTCAATTTTGCCTTTGGCTTGAGGTGTGGGGGCCACCAAATGAACGACACCGAGCGAGCGGAGCGCTCTCTGAAATTCGCTTTTTGGATCTGAGTTGGGGTGGCTGGAGTGATGACCAAAGAGACTCAATCCGTCTGTGTAAATAATTTGAGGGATCCCATAAGTTTCAAATGCCTTTCTGAAGTGCATAAAATGGTTCCAAGTGGTGTCAGATCCAACGAAGCGCCCAGCCACATTTAGGCCCGAGTGATCGTCCACAGTTAACAAGAGCACTTGCTTCTTGGGGGCTGGCCACCATTGGTGGATTGAGCTGTCATGCTGCCAGAGTTCTCCGATTTTTCCTCGTCTGAAGCGTCTATATGTTTGAGGCTTTCGGATAAGTTTAGGCACCAGATGAGCTAGGTGCTTTTTTACATAGGCCTCGACGCTGGAGCGAGAACGCTTAAAGCCAAATAATCGCAGCATTTCATCGCAAACGAGTTGGTAGTTTGGAGGGCTTTGGATGGGCAAGAACTCCACAAGAAATGGCACTACCTTTTCTGGCCACTTGTCATAATGGTCACCACCGCTCGCGGAAGGTTTGTAAACTTTTCCATTCTTCAGCCAAGCGGTTCGGAGTTGATACAAGCGGGTTTTTCCAATCCCAAGCTGATGACCAGCTATTGATGCATCCAGGAGCCCCTCGTTGAAATCGTAGAGGGTTTGATGGATGAATTTCTCCGGTAACCGACAAGCAATTTGTTTCTTTTCAAGAGGTCAATGTGCACCGGATATACAGGAGGCACGATTTTAAACATTCTCACACGCCAGCCAAGGAGGGGCCCAAGGGGGCCCGCATTTTCCCAACCCCGCAAAGTGGCCTCCGCTACGCTCCGGCCACTTTGCGGGGTTGGGAAAATGCGTAAGTCAACTGTAAAACGGGCGTAATAGTGCGAATTCCACTTTTGTTCCGTCTCAGTTCACTTTTGTTCCGGCCCCGACACCCAATTCGTCCTGACAGGAGTGAACCACGTGTGAAAAAGCGCCGCTCAAAAAATTATCGCCTGATGACGAAACCCCGCCATCAAATGGGCCCCTTGCCCCATCGCAAAG
>JBGTLQ010000200.1:0-3874 GCA_041744075.1 Terrimicrobiaceae bacterium | reverse complement strand
TTGCCGAGGCTTGGACAACGGAGAATCCCAATAAAAAACGGAAGTTTGAATTGAGGATTTCCGCCACATGGACCCCCGAGGCGGATGATTTCAAACTCGTGCCAGTGGGCGCTGGCATCAATGACTACGGCATCGACAACGAAACAGCCTACTTACTCAACTACGACACAGTGAAGACTTGGCCAGTCCGACTTTCCGGGAAAAGCATCGTAATTTCATCTCACGGTAACACGATAACCCTGACCGCGAGCGAACAATAGTCCCCCCCACCAGCGCCCTGAGTCTTTTGATAAGACCGCTTAGCCTGAGTTCCTTCACGCCGTAACCCTTGTGGGGACTGGTATGCCCTGATGCTGAGCAGTATGACACGCCCGACAGATTGTCACGCCCGCCCCAGCTTGGGGGAACTCAGACCCAAAATGGCCCCTGAAATGCCCTCCGTATCTCAGGGCTCATCATGAGCAATCAACAACACGCCGAGCCCACACCCCATTACCAATCCCAAATCGAAGAATTGGAGACGCAAAAGCAAATCCCCCGCCGGTCAGATCAAAGCATCGATGTTCAAGCTCTTTGGCTCTTGATCAATCGATCCGACACAAACCTGCGCCAAATCACCAGTCAGCAATGCGTAAAAGCAAAACTGTCTCCTTGCGAAACCGAAGAAATGATCAGTCAGATCCGCGCCAAAATCGCTCACGAAATGCGGAGTTGCGCGTTTATCAACCCATCCCACATGGCAAACACCCTTTTCAAACGGGTTCAATCACGCTGCTGCGACTGGATACGGCACCGCAATACGGACCGTGCGCGATGCCAGAGCCTCGATTCGGCTGATTCCCATGTCTCCTCGTTTGATGCGCAATTCGCGGCATCCGCATTTCAGGATTGGATCGCCGCCAGCCAAGCGGAGGAAGCCGAAGCCCTGCTTAAACACTTGCACTCCACAGCAGGCCCCACCCTCCAACAATATATCGAGTCTTCCCTCAGTCACTGCAAAGAGCATGGTGAGTTGCCCAAGGATCATCAGCTCGCAACGCAATTGGGCATTCCCGCCAATCAATTTGCCAAAGAGCGAAAGAGGTGTCGCGATTTTCACCGCCCACTTTTGCAACTTCGTCCAATTCCTGGTGACCGCACCGAGCAAAGAGAGCGCTTGTGCAAGCTAACTAAACCCTGATTGAGCACAGCACCAGCCTAATAACACTCGTCCATAACACACCCACTCATAACTAATTTCACATATGAAGTCCTTGACAAATCAGCAAACCCAACCCCATGAATGCAGCACCCCCGAAGGGGATACGTTGCTGAAAGGAGAAGGCGGTTCAAAGGGGAAAAGCCCCAATGCTCCAGATGCTACCCCAGTCTCTTTTGCCTCCACGGAGATCGTCCTCGTCGACACCCAAAATAATGCCGACTTTCCGCCATCCGCCGTAGCAGATTGGCGTCACTTAGCCGCTCATCCTCCTGATGTTCTGATTGTCCACATGCTTGGCACTGGCGATATTTCCGCCATGACCGCCGTCGGTATCTTGGATTACTTGGACCAAATCCACTGCCCTCAACGTGTTGTAATCTCGGACATGTGTTTGTCGCTGCCAGGTTTGGCACTATTCCTTGGAGCAGCCGATTTGCGTGACATTCGCCCCGGAGCCTACGCAGCCCTCCCACCAGTAGAACAGCTCAAGCAATGGTGGCACATCCCTGATTACCAACGCTGTATCCAGATAGTTCGGACTCACCTCGACGATGGAGTTTGGGGACACATTCTTACCTCCCAAGACCTCATCGATGCATTTGTCATCGAGACCGCCGAGGGTGACGTGATTGATCAGCTCCTATCGCCCCCGCCTGCCCCCACCCAAAGCGATCTCCCATTCACCAATAACCAAAACACAGATAAAGGTTTCAAATTTTGAGCGCACAAATTTCTGATAGCTTCGCAGATCTCACCGTAGAGCTGGGTGAACTGAAGATTCCACTGCAATCCCTATGCGGCGGCACCCTCATTACAGGAGCCACCGGCTCGGGCAAAACCGTGTCAGTCATTAACCCGCTCACAGCGGCCATCGCCGCCGTTGCAGAAGACAAGGAAGATCGGCAACCCGCTGTTTGGTATTTTGTCGCCAAGGGAGATTACACGCAATTTCTCGACTCCCTGCCGTCACACCGACAAGAGGATGTCGTGATCCTCCGACCTGGTGAGGACACGTCTCTCTCGCTGTTTTCAAGGCAAAATTGGCACGAACCGGTTCAGCTGTCAGAAGCAGTTGCGGCAATCCTTGAAGAATTCTCCGTGCATCTACACCAAAGCCTGGATGCTGTTCAACAAGACCCATTTTGGACTCGCACGCGGACTCGGATCATCTCTGAAATCTCCGCAGCTCAGCCCAAAGAATTTTACAACGTGGGACCAGTGGATGATTATGTGCTTTCGCAAGTGCATCACTACGACCACCTCCTTGCGGTTATTGAAAGGATTGAGGCATTCATTGAGCACTTGCAAGGCCAGCAGGGGGAAAACAAGGAACAGCAAATCCTGGAAGACAATTCGCTAACTCCCTCGGACGTCACCGGGTTTTGTGATCGATGGCGGACACGCGTTCAAAGCCCGGCTGAAAAGCAAATCATCAGCTTGCTCAGGCGCACTGCTGAAGCCGCATCGACCAAGAAAAAGAAAGAACGCACCCGCTGGCAGGAATTTTACAAATCCCTGGACTGGTCATCCGGCAAGAAAATCGCGGCATTAACCAGAGAACTCATGAACCTGCCAGATACCACGCGCAGTTGCATTACCACGGATCTCATGGGTATCGTCTCCGTATTTAAGACGGGGCCGCTTGGTCAATTATTAGCCCCGAACAAAACTCTCTATTCGATTGAGCAACTGATCCATGAAGGAAAAATTGTCGTCATTGACGCATCGCTTACAGAATCCAGCGGGGCAAATCTTTCACTCCAATTGGCCGTAAAACTCGCCCTCTATTCCAGAGTCCTAGGCAGGACTAATGCACATGTCCATTTCCAAGAACTCACGCGCAAGCGTCCCATTGTCTTGGTGATCGACGAGTTCCAGACAATGCTGAGTCGCGGGAGAACGAACGGCGAAGACATGCTGCTTTCACTCTGCCGGGAATTCGGAGTGATCGTGATCTACGCCACACAAAACCTCTCGCTCATCCATGGGGTGCTGCGTGACAGTGCCAAAGTCGATGCGCTTTTGGGCAATGTGCGAACCCAATTCTATGGTTTTCAAACCGATCCGAGAACCTGCGAATGGGCATCCGAACAAACCCGCACAAGCACGCATAGCACCCGTCAACTCGCTCCGGTCTGGCACGGTAGTCCCAAAATTCGCAGCCTTGTCACTGCTACAGAAATATCAGAAATCCCGCTCGTAAAACCAGAATCCTTCAAGCTCTTAAAAACCGGTGAATTTGTGGTTCTTTCCGCAAATCAAGTGTCCTTGCTCGACGCAAAAAACTGCCCTGATTCACCCCAAGTGCGCTCTCTCACAAACTAAGCGCAAGTTTCAATGATAAAGAGAACACCGCAAATTGCCACGGCACACAAACTCATCGCCGTTATCGGCGACGTTCACCATGAGATTGCGCTGGCTGCGGAAGGCCTCGAACGCATGGAAGCCGAACTGGGACAGTCGGTGGACCAGGTGTTTTCGGTTGGGGATCTTGGGCTGTTTCTGGATGAGTCAGACTGGGACTTTCTCACTGGTCCCAAGAAATACCGACAACCAGAGGAATCACCAAAGATCCGGCGGGCCTGGGAGAACTGGCGCTGGCCCCTCTCGGCAATCGCGGGCAACCATGAGCCATTCCATCGCTTGCGTGACTGGCAACCGGAACATTTTGAC
>JBGTLQ010000199.1:0-13085 GCA_041744075.1 Terrimicrobiaceae bacterium | reverse complement strand
GAATCTCACGGAAGAATGGTGCCAGCATGAGGTTCTTGAGGCCGGGATCTTGTTCGTAGGCTGCTTTGATGCGGTCAAGGAACTGGGCGCGGATAATGCAGCCCCCGCGCCAGATCGTGGCAATGTCGCCAAAGTTCAAACCCCAGTCGTAAAGTTTTCCTGCCGCTCCCAGCTGCGCAAATCCTTGGGCATAGCTCACAATCTTGCTCGCGTAGAGGGCATCCCTCACGGCCAGGATCAGGGCTTTTTTGTCACCGCTGAATTTGTATTCCGGGTTGTTGAAAACCATGGAGGCCGCCGTGCGTTCATCCTTCATCGAGGACAGGATTCGAGCTTCCACCGCGCTTCCAATCGTGGAGAGCGGAATCCCCATTTCAATCGCATGACCCACCGTCCATTTGCCGGTGCCCTTCTGGCCTGCTTTGTCCAAGATGAGATCCACCAGCGGTTTGCCGGTTTCGGGGTCCACGACCTTGAAGATTTGCGTCGAGATTTCGATGAGGTAGCTATTCAGTTCTCCTTTGTTCCATTCATGGAAAACCTCGTGAAGCGCCTTGGCTTTCAGTCCCAGCACGCCGGAGAGAATGGCATAGGCCTCGCAGATGAGCTGCATGTCGCCGTATTCGATGCCGTTATGCACCATCTTCACGTAGTGGCCCGCACCGTCAGGGCCCATATGACGGCAACATGGCTCGCCATCAACAATGGCGGCGATTTTTTGGAAAATCGGTCCGGTGACCGCCCAAGATTCAGGAGATCCGCCAGGCATCATCGAAGGGCCTTTGAGCGCGCCCTCTTCGCCGCCGGAAACCCCGCATCCCACAAAATGAAAGCCTTTGGCTTTGAGGTCCTTTTCCCGCCGTTGGGTGTCCGTCCACAGCGAGTTGCCACCATCAATAATCACATCGCCGGGCGAAAGCAGCGGGACAAGCGAATCAATCACCGCATCCACAGGCGCTCCGGCCTTGACCATGATCATGGCCTTGCGTGGGGTGGCCAGAGAAGCCACAAATTCTTCCAAGGTTCGCGTGGCAGTGATGTTTTTGCCTTTGGCTCGCCCTTCGGCAAATTTGTCTGTCACCGCTGTCGTGCGATTATAAACGCTCACATGGAATCCTTTGCTCTCCATGTTGAGTACGAGGTTTTCGCCCATCACGGCGAGTCCGATCAATCCGATATCACTTTGGCTCATAATTTTTCTTAAGCCGTGGAATCTAGCGTGATTGGGGCTTGTGATGCAACGGTCAACTTTTTTCGCCCCTTCCAGAAGCCGTTGTGGTATTTACAAAGAGATGACCCTTCCTAATCAGCTCACACTTCTGCGATTGGCGCTGACGGTGGTTTTTGTGGTGTGTCTGACGGTGGAAATCCCTTTCGGGCGGACTGCGGCTTTTTTGATTTTTGTGGTGGCGACCCTCACTGATTATTTGGATGGGGTCATTGCCCGGCGACTCGGGCTGATCACCGATTTTGGTAAATTAATGGATCCTCTCGCTGACAAAGTCCTCACCGCATCGGCGTTTATTTGCCTGATTCCTTTTGGGGCCCTCCCGGCGTGGGCCGTTATTGTGATTATTGCCCGCGAATTTTTAATCACTGGCCTGCGCCTGCTCGCCGGGGCCAAGGGCGTGGTGCTTCCCGCCGAGCGGCTTGGAAAACACAAAACCGCCTGGCAGATGATTACGATCTTATTTTATCTCGTATTGCTTGCGGCTGGGGACTGGCCCACCCTTTTTTCCGAGCCTCTGCAGCAGGTGGGATGGACAGTAGTTGGTCCAATTTTGATTGGCATCACGGTGATCCTCACCGTGTATTCCGGCGTGGCCTATCTTTGGAAAAGCCGTCGGCTGATTGATTTCCGGTGATTGGTATGTGCTTGAGTGTGGGAGCGTCCTCGTTTATGGGATTGGGGATACACTGATGCAAAGGAACCATCCATGGGGTTTGAGGATTCTTTCCGTGGCGTTTTGCCTCGTTGGCCATCATGCTGCCCTGTCGCAGCAACCCCAGCAGGAAACCGAGCAACAACGCCTCGATCGGGAAATGCGCGAATCCTCGGAGGAACACATGCGCTTGGAGTTGGGGGTGAATGAAATCACGGCTCCCTCGATTGCCGCCGTGCTGCGAGATCTTGGTTCCTTCCAGCCTGTGCCAATAGAAACCATCTCCCAAAACAACCGCGAAGCCGTGTATGCGAACCGCATGCAGACCGCAATCCACTTTGGGTCGTTGGTGGCCGATGGTTTTATGCTAACCATCGCCGAGCGCCCTACCGACATTCAGGACGTTGGCAAAGCCCTCATTCGTCAGTCACGGGCGTTGGGCGTCAGTGACCGACTCACCAAACGCAGCAAAAGCCTGTTTGAGCTGAGTGAGAAAGGGGATTGGATCGGCATGCGCGAGGAACTGGCTCGCACCCAGGAGGACGTTGAAAAATCCATGCTCGACCTGCGGGATGAGGAGATGGCCCATATGATCAGCCTGGGAGGATGGCTCCGCGGTTTCCAACTTGCTGCAAAAAGCTGCTCAACATCCTATTCCGCCGATCGCTCTCGAATTCTGGCCCGTACCGAAATTATCGACTATTTTCTTGATCGCCTCGACACCCTGCACCCCCGCCTCAAAAAAACAGATTACGCCACGAACCTCACCAACAGCCTGCGGGAATTAAGAACCCTGACCCTCGAGGCCGAGGGAGGAACGCTTTCTCAAGAACAAACCTTGCTCGCAAGTGAGATCGCCGATCGCGCCGTGGGAACCGCCCTCGGCCCCGTGGACGCCGAGGGACGAATCTTAAAATCTGAGCCAAAACTTTGAAGCGCACAAATCGCTCGGTCGCGGCCTTCCGATCCCTTGCCAAAGATTTTTTGGAACGTTCCAACGAACGTTTCCCGGAAAATGCCAGCCGTCAGGGCCTGGCGGAGTTTAATGCCAGGTTGGGAAAAAATGACGCTGCCACCCACCTTCTCCACAACAAAGACGTAGCCTTCACCTTGGAAACAGTGGAGTCCCTGCCAGCCTCGGAATTTTACGGAGATGATTGGTTGGATCGCCGGGGGTTTCTTTCCATGCTCCGCGTGGATCAACTGTTTTCTCATGATCTTCCCCGTTGGCGCGACAACCCGCAGGTCTCTTGTGATGCGGCCGTGGAGAGCATTTTCGATCTTGTTGTCCGGCATTCAGAAAATCTTGCCTCCGTGGCACCTGCCATCGAATCCCGGCTGGCGCACATCCCCGACTTTCTTGCCGCCGGAGCCGCCAATATCCGCAAGCCTGTGCCACTTTGGACGCAATTGGCGGCGAAGGCATGTCAGGGCGCCACCGAATTCCTAAGTCAGATTGAAGCAGAACTCACCGCCTCTTCCTGCAACCCCCAAAAAATTGGCCCTCTGATTTCCGCCGCCTGCCGGGCCTTTGAAAACTATGCCGAGGCCGTGGCAAAAAAACCGCAAGGACCCGCGGGAGGATTTGCGATTGGACACGGCCGCTTCGAGTTTCTCATGCGCGAGCGGCTTGGGTTGGAACTTTCGCTTCCCGAGGTTCGGGCCGAAGGGTTCAAACTCGTGGCACAACTCACGCAGGAGGTTGCCCAAGAGGCCCGCCGTCTGGGATACCGTCATGCTCGCGAGGCCCTCGATGAGGGCGCCTCCACATGGGATCCGGGTGCCCCACTGATTGATGTCTATCGCTCAACAACCGAGGCCCTGAACCATGCCGTGCGCAAACTCGGTATTGCCAGTATCCCCGCAGGAGAAACCCTCAAGGTCCTGCCCGCCCCGGCGTTTTTGCGACACCAATTTCCCACCGCCGCTTACTCAGCTCCTCCACCCTATTCAAAAAAACAACAGGGCATCTTCTGGGTCAATGACCTCAGTTTGGGACAAACCTCGAATGCCAAACGCCAAGCGGAGATCCGTCAGCACTTTGGCTTGGAACTCACCTGCATCCACGAGGCCTACCCCGGGCATCACCTCCAATTCGCAGTCCAGAACCGTCATTCCTCAAAACTTCGCAGGCTTTTTGCGCACTCGATCTTTTATGAGGGTTGGACCATGTGGTGTGAAAAGCAGGCTGTCGAATCCGGTTTGGTGTCCCATCCCGCCGCCCGCCTGATCCAGCTTCATGATGCCCTTTGGCGGGCCTATCGAATTGTGATCGATTGTGGTCTTCACTCCGGGGAACTTAGCCATGCCGCCGCTGCCAAAGTGCTTATGGATGGCGTGGGTTTCACACGGGCCCGTGCGGCGGGCGATGTGAACTGGTACACATCGAGTCCGACGGTCCCCATGAGCTATCTCCTCGGACGCTTAGAAGTCGAAAAACTCCACAAACGCTTTGTTCAAAACCAAGGCTGGACGCTCCGCCAATTTAACGATTGGATGCTCTCCCACGGAGCGCTTCCCTACGCGTGGATTGTCCGGGACACATGAGTGAACTTCCCCGAAGGGGATGAAATCCCGCAGCCCAGGGTTGCGAAGCTACCCTGGGAGGTGTACGAACCGATTTCAACCCTGATCTCGTTAAGGAACTCAAGCGAGCATCCAATCTTTGGATTCAAGAGCGCTTCCCCCATATTTCAAAGTTTGCGTGGCAGGCTGGATACGGGGCTTTTTCCGTGAGCACATCGAATTTGGAGACCACGCGCGATTCATCACAAACCAACCCGGACATCATGCCAAGGTTTCCTTTCAAGAGGAGTTTCGTGCGATTCTAACCCGACTTTCTCAACTGAAGGCAACGGCAGGCCGCGAAGGCTGATAAAATCAATGTCATGATCAAAAGGTCTTCACTACAGGCTGGTTGCTTGAGGGCAGGAGGTGGTGATGCGTGGCGGCGGTTGGTCGGGAAGCTGGAGTTTGAGCTTTTCCAGCAAAATTTTCTGGTCGGCCTCGGGTTGGGTGTAGCGGCTGAGGATGAGGGTTCGACCGTCGGTGCGGTTGAGCCGGTAACTGAAGCGTGCCGGGGCTTTGCGTTCCTGGGCCGTGGCCGGCTCGGGGAGTTGGAAGTCCATCAATCGCCAGGCCGTGCGATAGCGCTCACGGGCCTCCCCAAGTTTGAGTAAGAGTTCGTGAGCGGGAAGAGTCATTGCCGAGAGCTCTTTGAGGCGACGCAGCAACCCCCGGAGTTGGCGCAACCGCATGGCGCGCTTCATTGGCCACCCGGTCATGTGCCCGGTAAAGGGCGTTCTTCTCCACCAACGAGTAGTCATGCCCAAGCAGATCTCCCATCGCACTTTGCTCGAACCACTGGCGATGAAGTTTCCATTCGCTTCCAGGAGCAATCAGCCGATAGCACACCAAGGTCTCAAGAATATCACTCCAGCTTGTGCCCTCGCGACTCGCAGGGAGTCGCTTTGACCAAAACTCATCAAGTCCCACAACTGCCTGTAAAGCTCGCAGGCCAACCAACACGCTCCCCATTGCCGGGGACGGTGCAAACTGAAGTCTTTGGGTCGCACTCCAATGCCGATATCTGCGGCATGGGCGGGAATCTCCCGATCCCAGGCGAAAAGAGCCATTTGCCGACTGCTTCCATCCGTGTCGTCGAATCCCTCCAGAACCCGGCACCAGGACTCCTTCTGGCTGTCATTGATTTCACCAAGATAGAGAACCGGCCTCTGGACAATCTTGCCACCCACGCATCGGCGGCTTTCCACAATCGACCAATACCGGTGGGCTTTGCCGTCTTTGAACCGCCGTGTGCTTCGTAAAAATATGACGGTTTAAAATTATAGTCACATTTTTGAACATGTGAAGAGGGCAGGTCTTCACTACAACCACTTTTGAAAGCGTCACCTTGTATTTATGCGGCTCGGCGGGCGACCGACGCCCGAAAATCACGAAAAATTGGCTCCAGTTGAGAAAGTCGGGTTAGGGTTGATTTTCCCGTTTACACGGTACACCTGTACCGTGTAAACGGTTATTTTGTATGAAGAAACTGAACAGTAAAACAGAACTTTTCCTGTTTCACCTGCTCTGGACTGCGGATATGGTGATCAATGCTGACTACCGAAATCTCGGGGAATCCTTCGAGAGTTGGGCCTACAAGAATGGGTTTTTACGAAGAGTTCATGAGCTCGAGGCACGAGAGTTTTTGCAATCCGAGATTGATGAAAAATCACTCGAAAGGGTTTACCGCCTTACGGCAGCTGGAAAAAAAATTGCTCTTGGGGGACGGGATCCCGTTGAAATGTGGGGCCGTGACTGGGATGGGATCTGGAGAATGGTGATGTTTGATATTCCGGTGAAGGAGAACAAAACCCGCTCCCGTTTGCGGCGGATTTTGCTTCGCAATCACTTTGGGTGCTTGCAGCAGAGCGTATGGCTCACTCCGGATCCTATCGAAAAGTTCCGCCTAATGATGGGAGAGCAACTTGTAGATACCAAGGTATTGAGTTGCTTGGAGGCGAAACCTTGCATGGGCGAATCAGTCTCCGATATCACAAGCGCTGCTTGGAAGTTTTCTAAAATTAACTCCCTATACCAAGTCCACATCGATTTGCTGAAAGGTTTGTCCAAACGCACGCAGTCACGTGACTGGACGGCGCTGAGGGATTGGCTTGCTGAAGAGAAGGAGTCCTGGGAAGCATGCATGGCTCTGGACCCGTTGCTCCCGCGAGAGCTTCTTCCCAAGAATTATCTGGGAGAAAAGGCGTGGGAAATCCGAATCAAGACGATGAGGGACGTTCGTATTCACCTCACAAAAACAGAACCCCCTGTCTAACTTCTCCCAAACGAAGCACCGTTCAGGCGGTGCAGCTGTACCGCCTAAACGGGAAAAAGTCTCAGAAGCGAGGAGCATCGGGCTGCTCAGAAGCTGTTGGTAACCATAGAGAATTGGCTTGTGCCTTGGAGACTCTGCGAATAAAGCCGTTGGTCTAATGAGTGGCGTATTGCAGAGCAATCAGTTTGGGATTCAGTTGGTGGAGGGTTTGGTTTTGTGAGCGAGTGCGTCCGGGTTCGAGCCAAGTTTTTTTTTGAGGGGGAGCGGAAGTTTTTTGTCAAAGGCACGACGTATGGACCTTTTGCGCCGGATGCTGACGGGGACTATTTCGGACCGCCGGAGAGGGTGGCCTCGGATTTTGCTGCCATGGTTAAAGCGGGAATCAATTTGGTTCGGATTTATTATGTGCCGCCGAAGTGGTTTTTGGATTTGTGTGCGAGTCAAGGATTGCGGTTGCTGATTTCGATTCCTTGGGCCGAGCACTTGGAGTTTCTGAATGACCGCAAGATCTGCCGGGAAGCGGAGCAGGCTGTGGTTCAGGGGGTCGCCAAAAATGCGGGTCATCCAGCAATTTTCGGGTATTTGGTTGGAAACGAGATTCCGAGCACGATGGTGCGTTGGTTGGGGGCCCAGCAGGTGACGGAGTTTGTGGAGCGTTTGATCACGCTGGGAAAAAGCCAGGATCCCACGGCTCTTTTTTCGTATGCGAGTTATCCTCCGACGGAATACCTGCTTCCTCAGAACGCGGATTTCACGACGTTTAATGTGTATTTGCACAATCGGGATGATTTTGAGCGGTATTTGGCACGTTTGCAGAACCTTGCGGATGACAAGCCATTGCTCCTTGGCGAATTCGGAATGGATACCATCCGGCATCCAGAAGAGGAACAGTCCGAGATGCTGCAATGGCATGTGGAAAGCGTCGTGAAAGGCGGGTTGGCGGGAACCATCATTTACGCTTGGACGGATGAATGGTTTCGCGGCGGGCAGGAAATCATGGATTGGGCTTTCGGACTTGTGCGTCGGGACCGCACGGAGAAGCCTGCATACGCGACGGTTAAAACCCTGTTTTCAGGTTCCGAATCCATAACGGGCAGGGTTCCCTTGCCTCGTTATCCCAAGGTCTCGGTGATTGTGTGTTCTTACAATGGCGGAAAAACGCTGGACCGCTGCCTGCAGTCGCTGAAGGAGTTGGATTACCCGGATTACGAGGTTGTGCTCGTGGACGACGGGTCAAAAGACGACACCGTGGAAATTGCCGCCCGTCACCCATGGATCGTTAGTATTCATCAAGAAAACAAGGGCTTGAGTTTCGCCAGAAATGTTGGTGCCAACACCGCGACGGGAGAGGTGATTGCCTACACGGATAGCGATTGTATGGCTGACCCGGACTGGTTGTATTTTTTGGTAGGGACTCTGTTAAGTGGTGACTACGCAGGGGTGGGTGGCCCAAATATTTCTCCTCCCGCCGAGAATTGGATCCAAGCGTGTGTGGCAGCTGCGCCGGGCGGTCCAAGTCATGTTTTGCTCACAGATGTGGTCGCGGAACACATTCCTGGTTGTAATATGGCCTTTTACAAGTGGGCCTTTGACAAGGTGGGGGGATTTGACCCTGAATATCGCAAGGCGGGTGATGACGTTGATTTCTGTTGGCGCTTGCAGCAGGAGGGGCAGGTTATCGCTTTCAGTCCCGCAGCCATCGTCTGGCACTATCGTCGCTTCACACTGAAGGCTTTTCAAAAGCAGCAAGAGGGTTACGGCGAGGCGGAATCCATGTTGCGCTTTAAACATTTGATCTTTTTTGGCCCGACAGGCACGGCGAAATGGAAGGGGCAAATTTACGGGGCTCCGCGATTCACCTGGCTGGTGAACCGTCCGGTGATTTATCATGGCATTTTTGGGGAAGGATTGTTTCAGAGTATTTACCCGACCCCCCAGTCTGAAATCGCTGCTTATTTGAGCAGCGTGGAGTGGGTGGCGCTCACAGGTTTTATTTTGGCCCTCTCGGTGCCGCTGCCGGTGTTGCGTATTGTGCCCTATCTCATGTTTGGAGGCACATTCTTGGTGGCGCTATCCTATATGATTCATGCGCGACTGGAGTCACGTCATGACACAATTCGTGCCCGGCTGCTGGTGACTTTTCTTGCTCTTGCACAACCGCTGGTTCGTGGATGGGCCCGGTATTTTACTTGGCTCAAATTTAAAAGGACCCCCCCCGCTGTTATTGCAGCGCCGGAGGAAAACTTCGTTCCTGCGAGGGGTAGTATTTCGAAACTCAATTTTTGGAGCGAAAATGGCCAGGGTCGTGAAGCCCTGCTTCCTGAAATTATTTCCTCGCTCGAAAGTGAGGGGTGGAGCTACTCCATTGATACAGGATGGAAAGATTGGGACGTTCAGATTTATGGCAGCTTTTGGTGGGGGATTCAATTGCGTTCGGTGACGGAGTATCATGGCGGGCCCAAGTGCCTGACACGTGTGCATCTCTCGACAAGGATGGTGGCAACCACGTTTTTGGTGAACCTCACGATTATTTCGATTCTGGCTTATCGACAGGCTATTAACCCGGGCGGAGATATTTGGTTATGGATCCCGTATCTGGGAGTGCTTGCGGTGCTAATCAGCCGGGCCTATCGGTTGAAAAAACGTGTGGCGTCCTTGGTTGGTGCGGCTGCGCAGAGGTGCAAGTTCACGCGCATCACTAAAAAGTCCAAGCCTGCGTCTTGATAGCTCCACGTGGGCGTTGCCGCTGCCTGGTCGAGTGGTGACCGCCGCGTATCACTCCCAGAGGATCACATCACCAGTGGATGCCAGCAATTTAAGAAGACCCAAGTATTTCACGGAAGGGTCGTAGCACCAAATCGACCAAATGGGGTCGGCGTCCTCGCCGGTTTGATGGAGGAGGTAGCTGACATTTCCCAGGGTGGCACCTTTCTCTTGAGCCACATACCGTTGGGCAATGGCAAAGGCCCCCCGCGAATCGACAAGGATTTTGGAGAGATTGATCTTCGAGTAGTTGCCAATGGCCACGCGCAAATCAAGGGATGGTTTTTGCTGGATGATTCTGCCATTTCGCACGGTGATGGATAGAATGCCGTCAGCGCTGTGAGAAGCGCGGCAAACAAAATACCAGTCTTTGGGATCAGGCGTTCCGTTGTCCGCACTGATTTTTACGATGGATTCCCGGTAGCGATCCGGGAGCGAGAAAGCCGCTTGTTTCGCACTTTGGCCCGCCTCGGTTGTTGCACAGGCAAAAAGCAGGACCAGGGCAAGCAGTGAATGTTTGATCGTTGGAGTCACGGGATGGGAGTTCATGGCAGATGATATTGAAAGCCTTTGGAGAACCTCGAACGTTCGGTCGCCTTGGCGAAAATCAACACCTCAACCTCCCGGGTGATGTGGGATGTGAGGGTCATCGCGGCGACCATTTGGTTCATTCCCATGAGTTAATCCACTTGACAGCCAACTTGCAAGACTGCTTCGGGTTATTTGCTGCCTGGTTTGATGGCTGGAATCCCGGCAAGATCCTCGGGGATCTGGTCAGGGGGAAAGGTTTCCGGTTCCATCTGAGCCAGAGAAACAAAGGGGCATCCAAAGTCTGGCAGTTTGCCACCACTACGATCCACGATGGAGCCCGCCGCCACAACAACCCCTCCATGGGCGCGCACGATGGCAATTGTCTCCTGAACACGTCCGCCCCGTGTCACAACGTCCTCGGCAACCACGAACCGTTCGCCGGGAGTGATCGTGAATCCACGGCGAAGGATAAGAGCCCCGGCGTCATCCTTCTCAACAAAGATGTGTTTTTTTCCCAAATGTCTGGCGACTTCCTGACCCACGATAATGCCCCCGACGGCAGGTGATACCACCGTTGTGGCAGGGAAATCCTTCAACTTGTCTGCGAGCATCCCGCAGATTGTTGACGCAAGAGCGGCATCTTGGAGTAGCAAGGCGCATTGAAAAAAATCCCTGCTGTGCAGGCCTGATCGTAGAATAAAATGGCCATGGAGCAGGGCTCCGGTCGAACGGAAAGCCTCCAAGACCTCAGCTGTGTTTTCGGAACTCATGGATTTAGTCGGGGTTTGATGGAGGGGTCACAAACGAGATGTGGTCCGCCTGGCGTTTCAAAAATTCTTCTGCCAATGCGCGGTAAGCGACCGAGCCGGGCCCGGTGGGGTCATGTTCAAAAATGGTTCGACCATGACTGGGGGCTTCCCCGAATCTGACTGTGCGGGGGATCTGCGTTTCAAAGACCACCTCACCAAAATGGGCACGCACCTCCGCGACCACAGCCGGGTTGAGGTTTGTGCGGTTGTCGAACATCGTCATCAACAGCCCACAGATGGCGAGTTCTGGATTTGCGCTGGAAGAGCGAAGTTGATCGATCACCTGCATGAGCAGAGACAACCCTTCCAAAGAGTAGTATTCGCATTGGATGGGGATGAGGACTTCATTGGCTGCCGCGAGAGCATTTGACATCCAGATTCCGAGAGAAGGTGGGCAATCCAAAAAGACATACTCAAACTCACCGGAGGCTTTCAGTGGTTCGAGGGCCTTTTTGAGTTGGACCAAGTGATCATCCATTCGGGCAACCTCGATTTCTGCACCTGCCATGTCCAAGTTTCCAGGGATGATGGAAAGATTTTCCAGGCGGGTGGGGAGTACGAGTTCGGAAATTTCTGCTTCACCGATCAGCGCATGATAAAGGCTCCTTGCTGAAGGGTCGGAGGTGCCAATAGCGCTGGTTGCGTTTCCTTGAGGGTCGATGTCTGCAAGCAAAACGCGAACACCCCGTTCCGCAAGCGCGGCACACAAGTTCACTGAGGTCGTCGTTTTTCCGACGCCTCCCTTTTGGTTCGTGATGGCAATTGTTTTCAAAGGGGCGTGTTTGGTGAGATGCGTGGTGCGATTTCCGGGATCTGGTGTCCAAATTGTCGCTCCGTCATCCTGAGGCTCGACGGGACATCGGTGAAGAAAAAAGAACCGGACGGAGCGTTTTGAGTAAAAAAAGTTCCTGAATCACCTCTTGCAAGAAAAGATTTTCTTATCCATAGTTTCCCTTCGTTCGGCTGGATAGCTCAGTTGGTAGAGCAGAGGACTGAAAATCCTCGTGTCGGGGGTTCAATTCCCTCTCCAGCCACCACTCTCAATTTCCCGTAGAGTGGCTTGAATACAGGGTTTGCGGCCGTTTCGGCTGTTTGGCGGCGTTCTGACAGGAACCGCATGGAAACGACGGGAAAAGGCCTTAATTTCTACGCCGCTTCTACGCCGGATCCGTCGATTTCCACGCCCATCGGCCGCTTGAGCGTCGGATTTCACTTCTGCCAACCAGTCAAAGGCATCTGATCCGACGCTGAATGTTCCGGAGATGGAACTCGATTCGCGGACAGTTGATCTACAGATCGGTGTGTGGATCGGAAGGAAGCACTCAGCAGTCGTCATCGTTCGAACTGGACTGAAGGTGGGTCAAGATTGTTCGTCTCGCGAACACTGTCGGGCATCTTGCGGGTTCAGGATACCGGCATGGCAGTTTTACCACGTCGCCGAGTCCTCAGAGATCTCTTATTTCTCCAAAACCGTTCGATTGCTCCAAAACTGGAGCAGGGGAGGGCGAATTTCTGTGGGTTAATGGCGGTCCAATGAAGACGCTTGCGCCACTTTGTCCGAATCCCAATGCCGCCTCGCTGCGAAATTCTGCGCCCATGATGATCAGGCCCATCGCAAAATGATGACCAGGTCCCCGTCTCCCGTTCGCGTCTCGTTTCACGGTATTCGACCGCTTGCCCTGACCAAAAAACAGGCGATTTCCGCGCTTGGCTCCTCAAAACTCGTAGCCCGCATGCTCTGGGCGACGCGTCACGCCGGGGACTGCTGGCTCATCGTGGTTCGACCCGGACGGGATTTGCTCATCGACACCGAGTCGGTGGAACGAGCCTACCAAAGACTCTTTCGCGGAGAGCACCCGCCGCTGATGCCCAGCGAAAAGCGAACGAGATCGACCACCCGATGAAGCCGAACTCTGGAACATCACAAACTCGATCGCACCTGCGATCCGAGCGCGCCGATTCGACGATGCCGCTGACGGCCACGTCGAATCCGCGCACCTTCCTTCACCTGTTCGATGCGGACCGCCCATCCGATCCGTCCTCGCCTGGCCAAAGCGCCAGACTCCGGCCGGAACGAATCGGCGGTCTGACCCCCGGCGATCCCTTCTCCGGAGCGCTTGGAAATCTCTTCCAAGGCTCCTCGATTGACCGGCTTCGAAAGGTCTCATTCTCTGACCTCCGGGGTCGTTCCACCGGGAGGAACGACCAACAGGATAGCACTTTCCCCGGGGGAAAGTGCGGGCGGGCCGCTGGCGCTCA
>JBGTLQ010000198.1:0-2498 GCA_041744075.1 Terrimicrobiaceae bacterium | reverse complement strand
CGGTGAGTTTCAGGTCCGTTCGCAACCAGGCCAGTTCGGGCATGGAATCCAGCAGAACAGAAGTGGTGTCGTGTGACGACTCTCCACGGGTCAGAAAGAATGCGAGGATGCCGGCGGTCATGGCCGCCAACAGCATAAGGAGTCCCTTCTTCATTGGCCGGAATGAGTGATGAACGGGCTGACAGATCGGACGTATTGCAGTTCGGGGGGCTGTGCCTCGGGGCGCGAGCCGAATCCGGCCAAGATACCTGCGATGACGAAGATCGCGGACGCGGCCAAGGCACCGGAGGGCTGTGCCAAGCGGGCGAATGTTTCCGCAAGGAATTGTTTTCCTGCGGATAGCCATCCCACCGAATTAGACTCTGCGGCGATGCGGTTCCAGACATCCGAGTGGAAGCCGGGCGGGGATTGGCAGGATCCGCAGGATTTGAGGAGTTGGTCGAGTTCGGAATCGTTCATGGTGCGGAGGCTTGGTTGGTATTCACCCATGTCATACACCGGAACTGCGGCAAACCCTCAAAAAACCATCAGGATGATCTGGCCGAGGATGCGCAGGAGAACCCATAGCGTGAGCGGAAAGGCCTCGGGATTGTGGCAGGAGAGAGCGGGATGACACCGGTCTCACAACCGCGCCTACGGCGAGTGATCTTGGTTGAGGTCGTGGATCTGGGTGAGGAGTGTTAGCAATTTTCCTCCCGTAGCGGTGAGGTGGTATTCGACGTGGGCGACGTTTCCGGGAAATTCCTGGCGTTCGACGATGCCGAAGTTGCGAAGTTTGCGCAGGCGCTCGTTGAGGATTTTCTTGGAGATGCCGGGGATATAGCGTTCCAGTTCGCCGGGGCGGCGGATGCCCTCGCCGATGGCTGCGACGACCCCGGTGGACCATTTGCAGCCGATGACGTCTTCGAGCCTGTGGTAGGCGCTGCGCTCGCGGACGGTTAGGAATTTCTTTTTCTCGGGCATGATCGGAGGGTGGTGATTACGTAGCCTGTTTGTAGCGGGCGTAGCGCTCGCGCTGCCCGGAGGTGAGGTTGGCGGGATCGAAGCGCGGGTCGGGGACGTGGTTGATCTTGAGCGGGATCGTAGGGCCGGAAAATACTTGCGGCAAGAGGGCACCGTTTTGTACCCGGTTGAGGGAAAACGGGGATGATCGCAGGGTGGAGATGTGCGGCGGCGCGATTGCCACCGCGATCCGATAAACAAACGAAAGGAACTATCAATATGAGTCACAAAGCCACATTCTATCACGCCGGATGCCCGGTGTGCGTCGCAGCAGAACAAAACGTCGCCAACGCGCTCGACCCAGCGAAATACACGGTGGAGACCGTGCATCTGGGAGAGCAAAAGGGCCGCATCGCCGAGGCGGAAGCCGCCGGAGTGAAGTCAGTGCCCGCGCTGGTTCTGGACAGACAGGCATTTCACATCAATCATGGCGCGGACATCGGGGTGTTGAAGTGATCTTGAAAGTAGTCATCTGACCGGATTCGGACTTCGGGTATTTCGCCTGAAGTCCGTTTTTGTGGTTAGCACGATGCTCATTCCCGAGTTCAAAATTCAGACGATGATGGCGAGAGTAGAGGTGAGGTTGGTGTCATTTGGTGACAGGGCAGCATGAATTCCTTGGCGAATACGCTGAGAAAGCTTCCGATTTCATCGCGAACGCGTCTGAATGCCGCGCGAACCTCATCCGGTGACCCGTTCACATGGGCGGGATCGTCGAACCCATGGTGGATTCTCTCCACTTGGCCGGGAAAAACGGGGCAGACCTGATCCACATTGCCGCAGACCGTGATCACCGTATGGACCGGTTGGTTCAGATACTTTTCGAGGCTCTTGCTTTCGTTTCCGGCGATGTCGATGCCGACTTCGCGCATGACTTCAATGGCCATCGGATGCACGTATCCCGCCGGGCGTGAACCGGCGCTTTGTACGTCGATCACGTCGCCGGCGAGCGAACGCAGGATGCCTTCGCCCATGTGGCTGCGGCATGAATTGCCGGTGCAGAGGATGAGCACGATGGGTTTATCTGTGGCCATGGGAATCAGGATTCAGGAGGACTTGACAATTTTTCTGTTGGGCAGCCAGCGCCAAGCACCGGTGATGAGGATGAGGGCGAGCGGGACACCCACAGCCCAGCCGAGCCATGTAAGGCCAGTGAGTGCTGCGATGCCGTTCCCGGCGGCCCAGGCGATAAAGATGGCGATACCGGGGCATAGACCGGGGCCGCCGCATGTGCCGGTGGCGCAGGATTTGTCGGTGCAGGTGGGCGCAGTGTGGGGTTGGTTTTTCATAGGGTCACGATAGTCGCGGTCTCGGTTGTTTCAACATGCCTGCAGGACTTTGTGGGTGGCTGGTTCTTCGAGTGCTCCAGTGCAGGAGCTGCCATGTCCGGCAGTGCAGCCGAAGCAGTGGTTGGCGGTGAGAATTTTTTGAATGGCCATCGACTCGGGAGTGACATCCCAGAGATAGAGCTGCTTACCTTCGGCGCGTTGTTGCAT
>JBGTLQ010000197.1:0-4487 GCA_041744075.1 Terrimicrobiaceae bacterium | reverse complement strand
TTTTCCTTGGGCCATTGGCTCCCGGAGCATCCTTGCCAAAAGAGGAATGCATGAAGGTTGAGGTTGATAGCGAATAATCTCCCCAAAATATCAAACTTGCCAAACCCTTGATTCCGCTGCCAGTTTACGCGCGTGGAAGAGCATCCAGAAACTGCCGACAATGACAGCCAAATCAGTTCGCCATTTGCTGGCGTGCGTTCGTCCGTCTCGCGTCAGGGAGGCAAACAAAAACACAATGTGGCCTTGGTCGGCTCGATTATTGGCGGTCTTTTAGTTTTGGCTATTGCCGTGTTTTTTATCCAAAAAGCGCTGAATGATCCCCTTCGCACTCTGCGCGAGTTTCCAGTGGCGGAATACTATGAAAACCATGCGTCTCTTGAGGGCACTCGCTTCCGGGCTCGTCTTAAAACCGTGGAGCAACTTGGCTGGAAAGAGGAAATTGGGCGTCTAATAATTTGTAGCGTGGGGGATGGAGATCAGCGGGTGGTGGTGCTTGTTGACCAAAAGTTTGATGGAATTTCGTTTGCTGCTGGTGATGTTTATGACGTTGAGCTCCGAGTGCTAGAGGGAGGTTTACTCTCAGCGAGCCAGTTTCGAAAAGAGTGACAAATTTTGCAGGAAGACACTTCCACTCAAGGGCGGCAAGACTTCATGGATGAGCCGAGTAGATCAGGGCAAGCCATCATGGCCCAAGATCTGACTATTGTCTCCGGAAATGGGAAGCAGTTGCTTGATAGTATTTCTCTTTCAATTCCAAGGGGGTCATTCGTTGCGGTTGTAGGTCTTTCGGGATGCGGGAAGAGCACTCTCATCAAAGCTCTTGCGGGAGCAGTGGCTCCTTCGAAAGGTGAGGTAACCTTTGCTGGGCACTCCATTCAGGAAATCAAATCTCAGTACCCACTGGCCGTGGGATACATCCCTCAATTTGGAACCTTCCATGCAGATTTGACAGTGAGAGAAATCCTCCAATTTGCCGCTGCTCTGAGGTTGCCCCCAAGTGTGGCACCCGACAAACGCAAAAATTGGCTCAAACACATAACGCGGCTCGCAGGGATGGAGCTGCTGTTGGATCAGAAATTCCATACTCTTTCAGGCGGCCAGATGCGACGTTTGGCACTCGTGGAGGAGCTTGTCGGCGACCCAGCATTCCTGCTATTGGATGAACTGACCTCAGGATTGGATGTCTTCTCGGATGGCGAGATTATGAGATGGCTCCGTGACCTCGCCCATGAACACGGCAAAACAATTGTGCTCGTCACTCACGGCACCCAGCATTTGGACATGTGTGACTTTATTGCATTCCTGCATGGTGGGTGTCTGAAGCATTTTGGAACCCTTCATGGGTTGTTTGAGTCCCAAGGCGTTCAATCCATTGAAGAGCTGTTTGGGAGGTATTCAAGCGGCCAAGAGGTTCAATCCCCAGCATCAAGCACAGTCGAGAAGATCGAACAAACCATACCTGAGCCTCTACAGACAGATCGGCCTCCAAGCGGATGGCTTCAGACGATCCCGTTGATATCTCGACAGACGACTTTATTTCTTCGTGATCGTGGCCAGCTTCTTATCCAGGCGGCGTTGATTGTCATTTTTCCGTTGATCGTCGCCGTGTTTGCCCTCAATGGATTACCCGAGGTTCGAACACTGGCCTCAGAATCATCAGCAAACATCGTCCGTACTCTGGAGCAACGGCTTTACTACTTAAAAAATGCCGTGGAAGCATCGTCACTGATTTCCGGCCTTGTGATGTTTCAAGTGATTCTTCTCACGCTGATGGGAGCAAACAATGGGGCGAGGGAAATTGCAAGAGAACGCGACATTTTGAGAAAGGAGTTATTCGCTGGACTCTCTCCACCGGCCTGCATCATCTCCAAATTCCTACAACTCGCATTCTTGTCACTCCTTCAATCGTTCTGGATGGCATGGTTTGTGAAGTCTGTCTGTGGATTCCCTGGGGATTTTGGCCCCCAATTTCTGATACTCTTTTCTACAACCTTGGCCATGAGCAGCACCTGCTTGGCCATCTCAGCGGCATCCGAAACACCCGAGAGAGCCTCACTGCTCTCGATCTACCTTGTAGGCTTTCAACTTCCTCTCTCGGGCGCTGCCTTGGCTCTTCCGACATGGCTCGCAGAGTTTTGTCGGCCATTTATTGCTGCCTACTGGGGATGGAGCGGATATCTGCGAACTCTGGACTCCACCAAGTATTTTCGATTGGTGAATGATTCCACTATGACGCAGGTCGCCGAATATGACGTGGCCGTGCTGGTCCTTTGCGTCCATATCGCAATCTTTTTGCTCATTGCTGGCTATTGCCTCAAGCGATTCCCAGTTTCCGCTAGATGAGGACCACAACTGCCTTCTTTATATGCCTGGCTAGTCACTGTGTCAGTGGATCGGAGGTAAAAAACGTCTCTTACGCCCCTGCCCCACAGATGACGAGGGCGGAGTTGTGGTTTGCCGACACTAGCCAAGATCCCCTTGCCGTAATCGTGTTGTGCCCTGGAGTCAATGGAAGTGGCGAGCCTCTAGTTAGGAGTTCTGATTGGCAGGCATTTGCAACCAGGAATCGGCTCGGCCTTGTGGGGCTTTCCTTCGCATCAGAGTTTAAAGATTTGATTATGGATCGCGGCTACCCAAGGGTAGAACAAGGCTCAGGCAATATCCTGATTGACGGGATTCGTAGTCACTACGGAAAAGACCTTCCAATCATTCTCTATGGGTTTTCAAGCGGAGCACATTTTACTGAAATGTTTGTTAACTGGATGCCCGAGAGGGTGATCACATGGTGTGCTCATGCCACGGGCAGATATGAGGAGCATCCGAGCAAATGGCCGGTCGGCATTGTGTCGTGCGGTGAAAAGGATAGCACTCGATATGGTGCTGCCATGACACATTTCAAAAAAGGGCGTTCAGCAGGAAGTAATCTTTTGTGGATCAGCGTGCCTGAGAGTGCTCATGAGTGGCCAACCTCGCTTCATAAATTTGTTCAGGAATATATTGAGACAGTTCTTGGGGAAGAGGAGTCTCCTCTGTGGGTTGATATTGACACAGGAGCCGTCCTGAGCGAGGAGGAGGCCTTGTCCCAGCCAAGTCTTTCCGGTTGGCTGCCATCTAAAACGTTATTGACCCAATGGAAAGCCGTCCATCAGCCATGAAATTAATGTGTTCACTGGTTCTGCTACTTTTTGTTCAGAATGTGCAAGCCGTGTCCGATTTTTTTGAGATCAAGGACGTAAGAACTCACCTGAAACCTGGTAGAGATGAGGCTGGCATCTGGATTCCTGGAAATCCCTCCGAGCAGATCCCTGATGTTTTCGTTCCATGTGTGGAGGTCAGGGTAACAACAGCCATGGCCACAAGATCTGGAGGTCTGGTCATGAGAGCTCACTTTTTTGATGAGAACAAAAAACTAGTGTCAACGGTTTTGCAACCGGTGGCAGCGCGGCGAGTGACTGGTTCCACGGACGCATACACTGCCTCAGTGATTATCCCAGAAGGCTCACAGGAGAGAATTTTCTTTCCAATACCTGCTCAGCTGCTTGGGAAAAAGTTTACCACCGTGGCGGTCTTTGGAGATAAAAATGAAACCGTGGCAAAAACATATTCAGATGTCTCCTTCTTCGGATTGGAATTTCCAGGCAAGGATCTGGCTTTAGGCCGACCGAAAAAAGCCATCGATAGAAAACCTTCTATTGATCCGCTGATTGAACATGTGGTTAAGACAAGAAATCCTGAGCATCCACAGATCACTCTCTTTCTACGACCACCCAATAACATTACTGACTCAAGCGAAATCCAGGGGGTCATGGCCATGTGCGTCATTGCCTCCAGCGTGGACGATATACGACGTAGACTCCAAAGTAAGTCGAGCGAAGATTTCACAAAAATTATGGCTTTCGCGGACAAGCACAAATTAGCAATCCTGTGCTGGGGTGCCAGAACGATATGGAGGCCTGAGCAAAATTACGACGAATTGGAACGAGAAACGGCCAGAGCACTGGACCGGAGCTTTGATGAGGTTGCCAATGCCTGGGATCGTGGGGTCTCGCAGTTGGTAAGTAAATATGGGATACCTTCAAATGGATATCTTCTCTGGGGAGTCTGCGCTTCTGCTCAATGGGCTCATCGCCTGGCTCTTCGCAAGCCAGATCGTTTTCTCGCTGTCTATGTCCATATTCCTAGCAGTTTTGATAAACCAACCCAAGATGGTGCAAAAGTCCTCTGGCTTCTCACGACAGGTGAGCTTGATGTAGGCTACCAGAGGGCTATCAGCTGGTACCGCGATTGCCGGGCAGCCGGGTATCCCATGATCTACAAGCCGGTTATAAACCTTGGTCATGCAACCAGCCCAATTTCGGATAATCTAGGGCTTCAATTCTTTGAATATGCCCTGACCAAGTCCGCACAGCGTCAAGAATTGGATGGAAACTGGAAGAAGTTTCTTGATGAACAGGCCCAGAGTGAAAACTCAACGCCTTGGCCTGAGG
>JBGTLQ010000196.1:0-9164 GCA_041744075.1 Terrimicrobiaceae bacterium | reverse complement strand
GCTGCCTCAGGCAACGGTTCAGCTGCAAAAACGTCCGGAACCACCCCAATCAGGTTCAAAATCAGTGAGCGCATCAGCAATCAGCGTGGCACCAACCCCCGCACCCTCCTCCGATGGAGAAATCAGTCCCGTCATCGGCGCAATCGCCCTTGTCCTTTCACTTGCTGCTTTGGGTGTTCAGGTTTGGATGATGCTCGCAGGTAGCTAACAATCCTGCTCTCCACAGTCTGAATCCCGGCCTTGCCTGTGATTGATGAGATGCCATCTAGAATGGACGTCCCATCAAGCTCATCTGCGTGTTGGAAATTTTATAAACACGACCTCACCGCAATGAGGATCGCGTTGATATCCCATTATGAGCAAAAATCCTGATCCTACTCCCGAGCTTTGGTTTGTCACTGGAAGTCAGCATCTCTACGGCGAAGAGGTGCTCAAGCAAGTTGGAAAAAACGCGGAGTCCATTGCCAAGGCGCTTGATCAATCAAAAGACATTCCTTTGCGTATGGTTGCCAAGCCCATCCTCTCAACCCCGGAAGCTATTCGAAATCTTTTGAGAGAGGCAGATGGAGACCCCACCTGCGCAGGTCTTGTGCTTTGGATGCACACATTCTCCCCGGCCAAAATGTGGATTGGCGGGCTGTCTGTCCTGAACAAACCATTCCTGCATTTCCACACCCAGTTTAATCGGGAACTGCCATGGAGTGGCATTGACATGGATTTTATGAACCTGAACCAGTCGGCCCACGGCGACCGGGAAGCAGGATTTCTTCACACGCGCATGCGTCTTCGCCGCAAGGTGGTCGCCGGTCATTGGAGCGACCCCGAAGCGTTGGCCCGCATCGGCGCCTGGTCGCGGGCGGCGCATGCCTGGCATGCCTGGCAGGGAGCCCGTTTTGTTCGTTTTGGTGACAACATGCGCGAGGTCTCGGTCACCGAGGGCGATAAGGTCGCTGCTGAGATTCGATTCGGGTTTTCCGTGAACACGCATGGGATCGGCGACCTCGTTGCTCGGATTGCGGCCGTCCCTGACTCTGAAATCAAAAACCTCTGCGCGGAATACGATGAGCTGTACGAGGTGGCTGAAACCCTCCGCCCCGGAGGAGAACGCCGAGAGTCCTTGGAAACTTCTGCGGCCATTGAGCTTGGGCTCCGGGCATTTCTCGAAGAAGGAGGCTTCTCAGGCTTCACAACAACCTTTGAAGATTTGCACGGATTGCGTCAGCTTCCCGGCCTCGCTGTGCAGCGGCTCATGGCCGATGGTTATGGATTTGGGGCAGAGGGAGACTGGAAAACAGCCGCGCTTCTAAAAGCTCTCAAAATCTTGGGCGGGGACCTTGGAGGCACATCCTTCATGGAAGACTACACCTATCACCTCGAACCCGGAAACCACATCGTTCTTGGAGCGCACATGTTGGAGGTCTGCCCGACGATCGCCTCTCACAAGCCCACTTGCGAAATCCACCCCTTGGGAATTGGTGGCAAAGAAGATCCGGTTCGTCTTGTGTTTGATGCCGGAGCGGGACCTGCCACAAACACGTCTCTCATCGATCTCGGTAACCGCTTCCGCTTGATCGTCAACGAGGTCGATGCCATCACCCCGCCTGAACCCCTTCCCAAATTGCCCGTGGCCCGCGCCGTGTGGAAATGTCGCCCAGATTTTAAGACCGCCTGTGAAGCATGGATCTACGGAGGGGGAGCCCATCACACCGTCTTCAGTTATGGCGTCACGACGGAACATGTCTCCGATTTTGCCGAGATTGCAGGCGTGGAACTGGCTGTGATCGATGCAGACACCCGCTTGCGCGAATTCAGAAAAGAACGGCAGTGGAATGAAATTGCCTACCAGTCACCCTTGGGCGCATGAGTTCACAAACTTATGCCGCCTTGCGGGAGGAGTGTTGTGAGGCAAACCGTGATTTGGCAGCAGCCGGGTTGATCGATCTGACCTTTGGGAATATCAGCGTCCTCGGCGACAAGGCCTTTGCCATCAAACCCAGTGGCGTTCCGTATGAAAAACTTACCCCAGCCGACATGGTTGTCCTCAACCTGAAGGGAGATGTGATCTGGGGCAACAAACGCCCGTCATCGGACACCCCCACCCACCGTCGCTTGCTGGCTGCTTTGGCGTCATCAGGAATCCGTGCCATTGCCCACACGCACTCGCGCTCGGCAACCGCCTTTGCCCAAGCAGGAGTGGCATTACCAGATTTTGGAACAACCCACGCCGATTATTTTCGTGGACCTGTGCCAGTCACCCGATCCCTCACCCCTGAGGAAGTTTCCGGAGACTACGAGTGGGAAACCGGAAAAGTGATCCTCGAAACCATAGATAAGCAAACACCTGCCGATGTGCCCGCAATTCTCGTCCGAAACCATGGCCCCTTCGTTTGGGCTCCATCTGGCAAGAAGGCCGTCGAAGTCGCCGTGGCCCTCGAAATCGTCGCGGACCTTGCCATCAAAACCATGGCAATCAGCCCCACCGCCGCCCCCCTTCCCCGCTTCCTCGCCGAAAAGCATTTCCTGCGTAAACACGGAAGCACCGCGTATTACGGTCAGCCTGGCTAACGATGACCTTTCTTGATATTGGCGGAATGCATGATGCTGAAGGTGTCGCTTGCGACCTACCACCTTCTTGCCAGCATCGTAGCTGCGTTCTCCGGGTTGGTTGGCCATTTTAACCGTCTGAGAGTCGAGGATGCCCGCAGTGGGGGCTTTTTTTTCCGTGTTTGGCCCGAACCTTATCCCGGAAGGCATCATTAAATCCCATAGGGTGTAAATTTGTAGGATTCACTGAGTTTGCGCCTCTTTACGAACCACCTGGAGATAGAAGTGAGATTTTCTGGTTCAAACACTCCAACATGACTCTTGCCAAGGCCAACAAAATGACGCGCTAAACATAGGGTGTAATTAGCGCTGGCTGCGGTCATGGGTAATTTCACATTTTCCGATCTCTTCAATCTGCCTCAAAACTCACAAGCGATAAGTGGGCGGGCAAGGGACTGCCCAGCCCTACCATCAATGGGGCGCTTCGCGTTCGCGCCAGCACGTTTATTTTTCAGGTACAGCCGGGCTGTCCCTTGACCACCTTCATTTTTGCTCCCCGAACTTTCGCTCAACTCACCGACAATTAAGCTCACCAGATTTAATAGCCTGGCAGGAGTCAACCGTTCCCGGTCATCACCGCAGCCGCGATGCCGCCGGCAAATCCTATGACACTCACAAGTGCCATATCATGGGTGGTTTCCACATGATGTACAGCGGCGACCACTTGGGTCATCGCGGTAAAGGCCAGGCCTTCACCGAGGGATATTTTTAGATCGAAGGTTTTGACACCGAACTGATTGATGGCATTTGCCTCATGCGTTTGTAATGGGGTTCGTTGGCAGGAGGGCAAAACCAAAGAAGGCTGCAAATCATGACTAACGAGGAGGTCCCCCAAGCTTTCGCCAGCTTCTTCCTGCGAAAAATAAGGGCGACCTTCCCGACACCACGCAAGCACCGGTTTTTCACTTCCTTCTGAGCCAAGCACGACGGCAGCCGCGCCTTCGGAAAAAATATTTCCATCAGGGTCGTTTGAAGACTGACGAAGAAATTCCCATCGCGAATAACCTGCAGCGGAGATGGCATCACATTCGTTGGCGGCCACCACCAAAACGTGTTTGGCAGCGCCTGAGGTTAGGAGTTCCTGGCCTGCTGAGATTGCACTCAAGGCCACGGACGCATCCCCCACCATGGCAGTGGCCTCGCGATCTGATTTGAAATAGGCGGCGATGTGACTTGCGGCCGCGTTGTAAACGGTTTCAGGAAACAGGAGCGGACTGCCTGATCCGGGACCACGTGCTTCCAGTTCCGCAAAAAAGCGATGGGTATAAATGACGCCCCCATCGGAGGTGGCGAAAACAATGGCCAGATGCGATTGCTCTTCAGGGGTCAATCCCGCGGACTTCACCGCATCAATGGCTGCGCCCAACGCAAAATGGGAAATCGTTCCTGAGCGACGCAGGCGGGCGAAGGCATTGGTGTCAGCCACCTCCGAAGAATCCACGCGATAGCAGGGCCAGGTGTTTCCCCCAAATTCCAGCGTGTCACAAGTCGGAGTTTCACCGTGCGAATTTTTATGACAAACGTCTGGGACGGAGCGACCGAGCGGGGTTACCCAACCAGTTCCCAGTATGTGGATACCCTTGCTCATTCTGATGCCAGAAGGATCGAGGCATTGGCGCCCCCAAAACCAAAAGAGTTGGAGAGCACTTTGCGGCATGTGGTTTTCCTAGCGGCATTCACGACCAAGTCGAGGGTGACGCCGGGGTCAGGGCTGCGAAAGTTGAGTGTCGGAGGAAGGAAGTCATGTTGAAGGCTGATTGCACAAAAGGCGGCTTCGATGGCTCCAGCCGCACCCAGGGTGTGGCCGGTCATCGCTTTGGTACTACTGACGGCGGCCTTCTGACAGACGTCTTGAATGGCGACCGCCTCGCAGGCATCATTTTGTGGGGTTCCGGTGCCATGGGCGTTGATGTAATCCACGGAATCGGGATCACAATCCGCGGAATCCAAGGCGCGGCGCATGGCCATGGCTGGCCCGAAGCCCGAGGGATGGGGTTGGGTGAGGTGATGGGTGTCCGTCGCCGATCCATAACCGGAGATTTTGATGGGGCCCTCCCTTTCGATCAGAAAAAAAGCAGCCCCTTCTCCGAGCACGAGCCCTGATCGATTGGCGTCAAAGGGGCGGCATAATTCCGGCGTAGCCGCTTTCAGACAGTCAAATCCCGCAAAGACGAGTTGGGAAAGTGTGTCATATCCGCCGGCAATCACCCGATTGGCTTGTCCGCTGCGAACAAGATGCCATGCCATGCCCAAAGCGTTGGTGCCAGAAGCACAGGCATTGGAGACCACTCGCACGGGAGCACGAATGCCCAAGGCGCGCAACGCGTCAAGCACAGGCGTTTGGGGCAGGTAACCCCGCACTCTTCGTGAAGCCGATTCCAAATTTCGGCCTTGCGCTACTCGTCGATAAAAGGCCTCACCAAAATCCATGCCACCACTGGTCGTGCCAACGATGACCACATCCGGTTGAAAGGTTCTGCGGCTCTGGAGAGCTTCCGCAAGCACAACCAGATTCGCTTGGGCTGCACGTGACCACCTCTTAGCAGGTTGGTGAATGCTTGCCGCCAACGCTGCCGGGGAACAAGGGAACTGCGCCGCTGTCTTAGCTTGGCAGCCTTCCACAGAAAATAGATCGACGGACCCCACGGGGGAGCTGCCCGATTGAAGTGATTCGGTGACGTCACTCACATAAAAACCCAAAGAGCACGCACAGCCAAACCCGGAAATCGCGACAGGAATTTTTCCGTGCTTCACGGGCTCGGGGAACTTGATGGCACTTCGTCCTGCTCGACAGTATCCTGCTCATTGATTTCAGGTTCAGTCGGTGCGGGCTCCGGGAGAGTCGGTGTTGGGTCTGCTGTTGGAGGCTCCTGACTGGTTTGCGGGGTCGGTGTCGCTTCGGGTGCGGGAGGGATTTCCGGCATGGGGGAGGTTTCTGTCGTCTGATTTGCGTCTGGCGTGGGGGATGCTTCAATGACGGGGGTTGGCTCAGGAGTCGGCGTAGGGGTTGGCGTTGGCCAGGGTTTGACAAGATCTTCCCAAACGTGAAGGTCCACATCACCAAGCCCAATCTCGGCCATCAGTTTCGCACACTGTTCCCTCCATTTTGCAAGATCAGGAGGACCAGGTTCATCGGCTGATCCGGGAAAAATCAGATACGCCACATTGAGATCACTGACGGGACGAGCCATGGCAGAGGATTTGTCATTCAGTTCTTTGCAAAGCCGCATCGAAGCTTCGCCGAATTTGAACGAAGGCCCGGCATCTCCCACGATGGCTGGGTAGGCCTTGCCCTCATAAAAAACCACCGCATAGTCCCCAAGCGCTGCATAGGGTGCCCGCCCATCTTCGGCTCTCAACATAAAGCCGGGAAGCACGATGGCAGGATCGGTGGCTGACACTAAAAAGCTCCAATTTTTCAGGTCATAGACACGACGACTCAGCATCTCAATGCCACTTTTTAATTCGGCATTTCTCTCAGCGGTGAGTCCCTTCACTGCGTATTCGGCTTTGAGTTCGCCAAGGCGGGTTTCCGTTTTTTCGAGAAAGGGATTGGGGCGGTCGGTGAGTTTTTTCCACCGATAACTTGTCTGCGGCTGGAAAAACCGGGAAGACCCGTCCACGTCCACATTCCGGTCACCATCGGATCCATCGGTGTTAACATCCATGTCACCTTTCAACAATAGGATCGGACGCCCCGTCTTGGGGGCTGTGAATTCCAAAATCGTTTCGCAGTCATAGAAATTATGACGTGATAACAATTGGTCCAACCTCGAAAGCCGTTCGCGAATCCAATTAACTTTCAGGTCATAGATCTTTTCAAAAGCCGGAGACACCTTGGCGTTTTCTGGAAAGCCAGGAATTTTTCCAAGGGTAGCAGCCAGATCTGGGTCATTGGATTGGAAATCCGCAAGAGTGGTCGAAGGTCGTGGGCGTTCGACAGTGACTTTGATCTCTGCGATGTAGCTGGTGGGGTCCGTGCGTTCGGTGGAGGCAATTTCTTCGCTTTGAGGAGTGACGAGTTTGTTGACAAAAGTGACCCCGTTGAACAACTGGGCCGTGTCCATGGGCTTGCGAGCGATTGTCGGGGTGGGCGTGGGTTTGGGTGGGGGAATCACCGCCGGGGTCGGAGATGGCATCGGGGTCGGCGTGGGCTCTTGTTCTGGAACACAGCCCCCAAGGATCAGGGCTAGCAGGGGAACCAACAGGATCGTGCCGTTTGTTGGGATTTTGAAGTCGGCGAGATCCACCGCCTCTTTGGAGAGCACGTCTTGATTTGGGTTGGTTGGGTTGCCCTCCATCGCTCTTTTGGTCTTTGGTTTTTAGGTGTACTGCAAAAATGCTGTTGTCACTTCAGCAGGGATATCAATCATGCGGTAATCGGTCGAAGAGACGTAGAGCAAACTTTGTTTGCCGTGTCCAAGGCGGTTGCCATTGGAGTCAGATATTTCATGTTCCAGAGTCACAAACTTCCGGTTGTAATTTGCGATGCGGATGCGAACACTCACGGTTTCAAATTCTTTGGTTTCGCGCGTGAATTTGTGCTCGAACGATCGGGTCAGGATATAAAAGGGGGTATTTTTGATATTAAACTTTGGCATCACGTGGTTGAAGAACAACTCCCGCGTTTTGCCAACCCACATGGCATACATCCCAAAGTAAACGTTCCCCACGGAGTTGGTATCAGCATACGTCGCCACAAACGAGTGGACGAACCACTTGCCCTCGAAGTGTCCGCCCACATGATGAAATGGCCCATCTCCATTTTGTGGAATTACCATTGCGCCTGGAGGGACCACGGCGGATCCGACGGCGGTCGTGGGTTCTTGAGCTTGGGCTTCCAGTTCTTCACTGCCACTCACAAAATCCTCACCCGCACTTGGCTTGAGCAAAAGCCAGGCAATCGAGGCCAGAGGAAGAAGAGCCCCGATGCCCATAAAAATGGGATACCTCAAAAAGTAGCCGTAGGCAAAAATGACAACCGCCAAACTCCCAATGCAGAACATCTTGATTTGCGGAATCGCATTGGCCGGGGCCACCAAATAGCACCTCGCAATCGCAAGAGCCGAATATCCGACAAAAAATGTCGCATAAAAAATCATGAAGTATTCAAGTTCCAGCCCGATCACAGCGGCCACAAACGCCACCAGCCCCGCCAGCACAAAGGCCGGGATCGGAGACGTTAGCAATTTGGGAGGGAGAAGCGCAAAGATTGGGTTGTTTGAACGCGCGGCATTGTCTTGGAAAAACCATTTGAGTGACACATATCCGCTGTCCAGCGTGGTGAGCACACAGACACACAAAAACACACAATACGCCACGAAGGTCCATGGCATGACGGATGCGTTTTCGTAGAAAAGCCGCATGATGGTTTCATGACCATAAAAGTGCCCGGCCAATCCTTCGCGAAGCAACTTCCCTGCTCCCTGATTCAGAGCCCATAGCGCCAGCGTGCCGTGAAAAATCAACAACCCGAAAAACAAGGTCGCCCCGACCCAATAGCCGGCAGCAATCGAAACGCGTTCGCGGTGCATCTGAATCGCGCGCTGCCATTGCTGCAAATCCAACCAAGGGCCTACAAGAAATCCGATGATGACGGGAACCGCGTAACCCCAAAAATTGAGATCATCGGTTGGGAGCTTGGGAAACACAAAGGGGCCGGTGCCAATTTTCATGGCCGAAATGCCAATCCATGCAATCGCAGCTGCCAGCAGGAGTCCCAAAACCCCATGACTGTATTTGATCCGACGGATGTCGAATTCCTCACCAAAAAGCACCGCTGCTGCGAGCACAATCAGCAAGGTGAGAGGCAAGTATAGCGTCCACGGTTCAAACCCCAATGGCATCCACCCATACCGGAGGAGAGCAAAAATCGTCAGCGAGATGGCCAACAATTGATAGAGAAAAAACACCAGCCTGAAAGGCCGTGACCACGTGTTAAAAAACTTGGCCAGTGACTCTGACCCCGGCTCTCGGCGGGCGATGTGGTGGGTGACCAGTCCAAAAGCAACCAGCCCCAACGCATTGGGAATGGCAAAGGTCAGGAGCCCGAAAAGCCCGAACTGGATTGTGAACTGGACGGAGAAAAACAACCCCAACCCCCACATCCATGACAGGGCAACAGAGTTCCCCCACAACAAAGTCGAGAACCAGCGGGCGCGCAAAGGAAGGAATGACATTAAGCGCGCACTTTACCAGCGGATCATTTTCCCCGCAACATTCCTGAAGGCTGATTTTTTCCTGACTACTCGGTCGGGGTGGGAGTCGGGGCACCTTCCACCTTGTCCTTAAGATCCTCGGCCGCATCTTTGAGGGAATCGGCAGCATCCTTGACGGCTTCAACGGCTCCGGACGTGGCCTCGCCAATCGCTTGACCAGCCTCGGAGGTGGTGTTTGCCATGGCATCAGAAACATCTTGAGTGGCTTCTTTTGCCTTGGCACCGGCTTCTTCAGCGGCCTTCTTGGTCTCTTCGGCGGCTTTCTCGGCGGCCGCCTTGGCGTCAGCAGCTGCTTTTTCTGCGGTTTCTTGAACAGATTTGGCAGCTTCCTCGATCTGGGTT
>JBGTLQ010000195.1:0-10620 GCA_041744075.1 Terrimicrobiaceae bacterium | reverse complement strand
CATTTTGCATCAAAAAATCGACCTAACCACCCCTCGACCTGTCTTGGGTCATTGTCATCGCCACCCGTGTGCCAGATTTCCATGGACCGAAAATGCGAACGGTTGGGGTTCGGATAACCGACATTTTGAATAATGGCCATGCGTCCGGCGTCATATTCCTTGTGGAAATCGGTTAGTGCGGGGTGCAGCCCAAGGTGGTCGGTGAGCTTCAGTGTCTCGTTTCCAGAAAGCCCCAGTGTGGGGCGAGCTTTGGCGTAGAGGTCATCGGTGAATGGAATCACTGTATTTAAACCGTCATTGCCACCACTGAGCTGAACAACAACCAGGATCCTTTCATCCCGACCTGCGCCAGTGGCGGCGGCCGTGCGGGTGACAAAAGCAGGAACAAAGGCGCTGGCGGCAAGAAGGCCTGCGCCTTTGAGTCCGGTGCTTAGAAATTCGCGGCGTGTGTGGAGGAACATAATTTTAGCAAAGTTGGTAATCCGGGCTGCTCATAATGAGGTGGACGAGTCCCCTCGCCCGTTCATTAAAATTGGAATCGCGGATGCTCATTGGGCGGCGTCCGCCGGCTCCATCCGTTTCTGCAAGTTGATTAAGAGCGGCCCGCAAATCGTGAGAGGGCTCGCGCTGGAGGAATTCCCGGATAAAATAATCCACGATGTCCTTCGAGGTGAGCATCCGGCGAATTTCCCCACTGGATTTGAGATGGGCATCCGGCTCCCAATCCACCGTGGCGAGTTTGCGTTCGGATTCGATAAATTCCCGCCGAGACTGGGTCCGGTCCACGGTTTTTCGCTCCAAGGTTTTGAATTCATCCGCACTCACCCCGTGCATGAGAAAGTTCGCAAAGTTGTAACGGATAAGAAGCGTGTTGGAGTTGATCCAGTCCCCACCACCTGGCCATCCGTTCACATCCGGAGGAAAAAACAAATCCTGCCCCATCACCCGCAAGGCCCCAAGAAACACCTCATCCTTGGGCAGCGGAGACCGCATGGCCTTAAGCGCCCCCAGCGCCAGACCCACCGGGGATTTTACGACGGCGTTTGTCGCACGCTCAGAATAAAACAACTGGGATCGAAATAAGGCTCGCAGCAGATCCCGCAGGTTGTAATCAGTTGAACGGTACCTTTCGGCCACGGCCTCGATCATTTCCTGATCGGGTGCTGTGCAGACAAAATATTCGAGGAATTTTCGTGCCATGAAGTTTGCTGTGGCGGGGTTCTGACAGATGATGCTGACAATTTCCTCGCCCCGGAAGGGACCCGTCTGACCAAGGAATGTCTTCTCCCCAGGATCATGGGCGGCTTCGCGAAACTGAAATGTCCAAGACTCGCGATCGACACTGTATCCTGTGAGCGCTCGCGCGGACTCCTTCACGTCCTTTTCCGAATAATGACCGACACCCATGGAAAAAAGCTCCATTAACTCACGCGCAAAATTTTCGTTGGGGTTATTGCGATGACTTGAGGCATTGTCGAGCCAGACAAGCATGGCGGGGTCGCGGAGGAGGGCATTGAGTTGATCCGTGAGCGGACTGATCGCCAACGAACGAAACATCTGGTTCTGTTGCCAGAGGGGATACGTGGCACTGATTTTGTCCTCGTAGCCCGTGGCAAAGTGCGAGTGCCAGAAGAGGGTCAACTTTTCCTCCAAGGGTGGAATGACAGGATTCGATAGCGAACTGGAAACCATGCGATCCAACCACCAGAGTTTCAGGTCACGGATCTGGTCGCGCTCTTTTTGGTAGCGCATGCGACGCTCGCTCTGACGAACCTCCTCATCTGGTATTCCACGCAAGCGTTCTTCAAAGGCCTTACCCGATTCTTCGGGAAGGGCGGCACACTCCGGCGCTGGAAGATTTTTGGAGGGCTCATAAAACACCAGCCGATCCACGGCAGAATCCAGTCCAAGATCCGCCAGTTCGACAGCTTCATCCCATGTCCCACCAAACCCAGCCCGCCAAAGCAAGTGTGCCGCAGCGTACGGAGTAAAATCCCGGGCCAGCAGGGGGGTTAATAGGGCCATGACTTCACGCTACTTGAGGGAAAACCGTTCTTCAAGTCACGTATTAGTCGTCAGGACGCTCTCGTAACAATTCTGGCGATCAGAGCCGCCAGCGTCTCCCTCAACACGTTACCATGTGCTTGAAGTGCTAGGTTCCTAGGTTTCCATGCAAGGAGAAGCGACTGTGAGAACATTTCTTCAGGCTTGAGAGGAAGGAATTGACTGCGGCCTTCGTGCGAAATGAAAAAATCGGGGACAACGGCAAGACAGTTAAGGGATTTTGCCGCCTCAACTATCTGAGCGAAAGAACTACCAAGAAATGCCGGTCTGATGTCAATATTTCTTTCCTGGGCGCTACTCCTTAGACGTTCCATGGCTCGACTACCCGCTAATGCGGCAACCGGATGCTTTTGGATCATGCTCCAAACATCAATTCGGTGAGGGCGGGGATGGAGGGAGGTTGGAACAAAAATTCCCAATCGCACGTGCCCGATGACTTCCGTCGCAAGGTCGCTGTCAGCGAGCTTATCCATGATGAGGCCAAAATCTGCGCGGCTGTCTCTTAGGCGAGCCAGGGTTTCTTCAGTTCGGCAATTAAACAGCTCAAGCATCACAGCTGGAAATTTAGATTTTAATTGGGGGAGGATTGGAAGCAAAACCCCGTGCAAAACACTTTCACCCCCAGCGATGCGAACCGAGGTTGTTTTTCCGTTTGATCGCCTCAATAGATTATCCAAGGCACGAAAGTGGCTCTCCGCAATGGCATGAAGCTCAGAGCCGGCGGGTGATAGCCCGAATTTCCCCCGCACTCGGTTCATGAGCCGAGTTCCAAAAAATTCTTCCAGTTCCTTGATTTGACGGCTGAACTGACTCTGACGGTTTGGATCTCCCGGGGCAGCGTGGCTTATTCCCCCAGCATCCACAACTTCACAGAATGTTTTCAGCCGCTCAAAAGAAAGCCCTGTTCGTTGGAAAATGGATAACATGAAACCGACGCTAATCTGACTACAGAGTCAGGAACATGTCAATTTTTAGTATGGCGCAGTTGGGCTGTGTAGGTAGGATAGCGAGATTCCATGACAGGGCCCGAGAATGAAACCGATGCGCGAATCTTGATTGACTCGCTTCTCAGAGAGGCTGGCTGGGATCCGGCTGATAAGACTCAGGTGCGGACGGAAGTCTTGGCAGTGCCTTCGGGTCACTCCAGCGAATCGTCAATCATCCGAGAGGACGTGGCATATTATTCCGGGGGACGCTGTGATTATGTTTTGGCTGACACCAATTCCCGCCCGCTTGCCGTTGTTGAGGCGAAACGTGGTAAAATTGATCCCTATACGGCAAAACAGCAGGCCTTGCCCTACGCCAAAAGCATCGGGGCTCCCTTCATTTTCCTTTCTAATGGTGAGTTAATTTATTTCTGGGATTACCAGAACGATGACGCACGGGCCGTCAGTTCCTTTTTTTCGCGTCGAGATCTTGAGCGCATTGTCTGGCTTCGCAAGGAATCGCAAGCCCTGGCGACAATCCCAATCCCGGACTACTACATCAGGGAGGGCGAAACTCGTCAGGTGCGCATTTACCAACAAGACTGTATGCGGGCCATTGACCATGCGGTTGAGCTTGGCAAACGACGTTTCCTTATTGAGTTGCCCACCGGAATGGGAAAAACAGATTTAACCTGTCTGACGATGAAGCGTCTCATGCAGGCTGGTCGGGCGGAGCGTGTTCTTTTTCTTGTGGACCGCGAACAACTTGCCAAGCAGGCCATTTCTGCCATTCAGGACATTTGTTCCGACAGATCCAGTTACTGGCTTCAAGCCGGGATGGAGCGTCAGGAACAACAGATCACCGTTTGTCTTTTGCAAACCATGATCAGCCGGTATCGCGAGTTCACCAGCGGATACTTTGACCTTGTGGTCATGGATGAAGCCCACCGATCCATTTACGGGTCATGGCAAGCAGCGCTCACCCATTTTGATGCCTTCCACATTGGACTAACGGCAACTCCCGCTGCGTATATCGAGCGCAACACGTTTACCTTTTACCACTGCAAAGACGAAAAACCCGACTTCTCGTATCCGATCCAAGATGCGTTTCGGGAGGGCTTTTTGATTCCTTACAAATTCGCCAAGGGCATCACGTGTTTGATTGCCGACGGTGCAGAGGTGCATGGCGAGCAATATGACCCCGCCGAGTTCGAGCGAAAGTGGACGAATGCGGATTCAAACCGAAAGATGATGCACGAGTTCGACAAGTTGGCCCATGAATCCCATCAGGATCTGGCATCCGGCCAAAAGGATGCACCCGGCAAATCTATCGTTTTCGCAATCACGAAACACCACGCCGCCCGGCTGACCCGCTACCTCAATGAATTACATCCCGAGGCTAACGGCCGATATGCCGAGGTCATCACCTCTGACGTGGCAGATGCAGACGCCGCGATCAGACGGTTTAAGAAAGAAGTCTATCCCCAAGTCGCAGTGAGTGTGGATATGCTGACCACCGGGTTTGATTGCCCGGATGTTCTGCATCTGGTTCTTGCACGCCGTATTTTTTCGCCGACCCTCTATCAACAAATCCGGGGCCGTGGCACGCGTCGCTGCGATCGGATTGGGAAGAAGCGATTCGTGATCTACGACTTCTTCCGCAACCACGCCTATTTCAATGACTCCGAATCCAACCCCTTTGAAGGGCCCTCTTCTGGAGGCGGTGGCAAGTCCCGCCCCCCGGGTCCGGGTTCCCCGGAACTCATCGAGTTGGGGCTCACCGATGAATGGCTGGAGGCAGTCTCCTATGTCGAAGTGGGGCCGGAAGGCGAACGGGTGGATAAAAAAGAATATGTCACCGAGTGGGAAAAGTCGGTTCAAGCCGCAGCGGCGGATGATGGGATTTTGCGCAAGGTTAAGTCGGGCGAATCTCTCACCCCGGAGCAGGAGGAAGAACTCTCGCGCCGACTGAATCAGCCCCGACACTACTTCAATGAGGACAACCTGCGCCGTGCCTATCGCCGACCGGGGGGAAACCTCATCGATTTTGTCAAAGCCGCCCTCGGTACGACCAAGCTCAAGACCCGTGAGGAAGAAACAACGGAGAATTTCCAAGCATGGTTGATCACAAAGAACCTCAGTCCTGAGCAGGCAAGCTACCTCGCATTGCTCAAAAATCGCGGCGTGGCCAGAGGTCGCATCGACATGGGAGATCTTTTCCAACCTCCCCTCTCAATCCTTGGTGCTGCAAACCTTGGGATCGAACTCTTCGGGGAATCCGGCCTTCGCTCGGTCATCGAAGAAATGAACGAATCCCTTTTCCCGGCAGCGCGCCTATCCGCATAGACATGCCCAATCCCATGAGCGCACAAACATCCGACATTGACCTCATCCAGCGCCGCCTGTTCCGGGTGCGGGGCAGTTTGGTCATGCTCGACAGCGATCTGGCCGAGATCTATGGTGTCAGCACGACTGCGCTGAACCAAGCGGTCGCACGCAACTCCGCCCGATTCCCAGAGGACTTTGCGTTTGTCGTTGATGGCGAGGAGCTTGCGCGTTTGATATCACAAATTGTGACATCAAAGACCGGTCGCGGTGGCCGCCGGAAACCCCCACGGGTCTTCACCGAACATGGAGCCCTCATGGCCTCCACCATTCTCCGCTCGGACCGTGCGGTTGCCATGAGTCTTTATGTCATTCGCGCCTTTGTGCAAATGCGGGAAGCCATCAGCACAAATGAAGGGATCCTGAAACGCCTCGCAGAGATTGACAAGGACCTCCTCCTTCACGACTCCGCTCTCCGGGATATTTACCAAAAACTGATGCCCCTTCTGGCTCCTCCGCCGGACTCACCCAAACCCCGCATCGGCTTCCACGCTCAAAAAATCTAATGGACCAATCTCTTCGCAGCAAACTCGACCGCATCACGAACATCCTCTTTGCCGGAGGCGTGAACAACCCGGTCACCTACATCGAGCAACTCAGTTACCTGATTTTTCTCAAACTTCTCGATGAGCGCGAAGGAGACATCGAGCGGGAGCGTCAGCTCCTAGGTTCGGCGGCCCGCACGAAGAGCCTTTTTCCCGAGCAAGCCTCCCGCTATCGCTGGACGCAATGGCGTTTCAAGAGCGGTCCGGAACTCCGTGCGTTTCTTCGCGACGATGTGTTTCCTTACATGGCGTCATTGGTTCAAGAAGAGCCACAGGTGGCCATTTACTTTCAAGATGCCCGCTTGGAAGTGGATGACGCAAACGTGCTCAAGCAAGTGGTGGACGAGTTGGACGGCATCCAATTCTCGAAACTCGGCACGGACGTCAAAGGCGACATTTACGAATATCTTCTCCAATACCTCGCCACCCAGGAAGGCGCACTGCTGGGCCAATTCCGAACCCCACGCCAAATTCGTCTGGCCATGGTGGAAATGCTCGATCCTGACCTCGGCGACGCCATGTTTGATCCGGCCTGCGGCACCGGGGGATTTCTTATTGATGCTGTCGAGCATGTGCTCGCGAAATATTCGGATCACCTCCGCGAAATTCCCATCTACGGCGAGGAATGGCTGGAGAAAAAAGGGATCACCCTCGAACAAGCCAAAGCAGAAAATCCCAAGCTCCAGACCTACCGCAAGGGAGCCGGAGAAAAAATTCCTGACTGGCAGCTTCTGGAACGCTCGATTTTTGGCATCGAAGTGAGCCGTCAGATGATGCGCATCTCGATGATGAACCTCGTTCTGCACGGCATCCGCAATGCCCAGGTGAAACGCGCAAACGCGCTCTCAGAGATGGGTGGGCTCTCAGAGGAAGACCTCCGACGCCGATACAAGGTGGTGCTTTCGAATCCGCCTTTTGCCGGTGCCCTGCCAAAAGAGTCGATCCGCAGCGACCTCCCCACCAAATCGAAAAAAAGCGAATTGCTGTTTCTGGGTGTCGTCATGGAATCTCTGGCTCCCGGCGGACGGGCTGGCGTCATTGTGCCCGAGGGTCTGCTGTTCGGCTCAACCACCGGACATGTCGAACTCCGACGCAAACTCATTGAAGACTTTGATCTCCAAGCCGTGGTCTCCCTCCCCGGCGGCGTCTTCAAACCCTACGCAGGCGTCAAAACCGCGATTCTTTTCTTCCGCCGACCCACAAATGGGAGGGAAGGATCGTCGAGCCGTCAATCTGTTGCCACAAAAAACGTGTGGTTCTACGAACTCAAGAATGATGGATTTGATCCAGACAAAGTCACCGGTGGTGGACGTCAACTCACCCCGGAGAAAAATGATATCCCCGACCTGATCTCGCAATGGCGGGATTTCAAGGCCACTGGATTCACAAAACCCCCCGGTGTCGAAACCGGTACACTTCTCGAAGCAGGCACACCGGAACCCGTCTGCTGGTGGGCCTCGGCGGAACACATTGCCACAAATGATTACAACCTCGGCGCTGGTCGCTACAAACCTCAAACGGTTGAATCCACGCCGGAGGAAGATCCGGCTGACTTGATTCAGGAGACGCTGGAGTTGGAGAATCAGATTGTTGTGGGACTCAAGAAGCTACTTGCTGATGTGGAGGCGGTTAAGTGAATTGGCCGCAAGTCAGGTTAGAGTATCTCGCCTCGAAAATTGGGAGCGGGGCAACCCCCCGCGGAGGGAACGTGACTTACAAAGATTCAGGAATCCCACTTATTCGGTCAATGAATGTTCGATTCGAGGGATTTTCAAAAAAAGGTCTCGCCTTCATTGACGAGGATCAGGCCGCTGACCTCGACAATGTGATTGTTGAAGAAAGCGATGTTCTTTTCAACATCACCGGCGCATCAATTGGAAGGGTTTGCCTTGCGCCCCCTGAAATGGCCAAAGCGAGAGTCAACCAGCATGTCTGCATCATTCGCCCAACCCAACACCTGCTGCCTTCTTTTTTATCATTTTTTCTTTCCTCAACTAAGCAGCAAGGAGCAATTCAAAACAACCAAAGCGGTGGAACCCGGCAAGCATTAACAAAAAAACAAATTACTGAATGGGAAATCCCCCTCCCTGCCCTCAGTGAACAACACCGGATCGTCGAAATCCTGGAGCAAGCTGATAACCTACGCCGACTCCGCACCGATGCCGACTCCGTCGCCGAGAGGGTTCTCCCCGCACTGTTCCGAGAGATGTTCGGGAATCCTGCAAGCAATCCGAAACGGCATCGTTCTGGAGTGCTTGGCGACATTATCACCGAGGCCGCTTACGGAACATCAGTTCAGTCAAACACGGACTCGCGTGGCGTGGCAGTAATTCGCATGAACAGCATTACCACTGGGGGAGCGCTGGACCTAAAGGACCTCAAATATGTAGTATTGCCAAATGCAGAACTGGATAAGCAGCGGCTCCAAGCAGGGGATTTGCTGTTTAATCGGACCAACACTCGCGAATTGGTTGGAAAGACAGGTTTGTGGAGAGGAGGCATAGAGGCAGTGGCTGCATCTTACCTGATTCGTCTTCGTGTCGATGAGAATGAGGCAATACCAGAATATATTTGGGCATGGTTGAACACCCCGTTCCTGAAGCAGAAGTTATTTGAGGTGGCGCGGCGTGCTGCAGGAATGGCCAACATCAATACTAAGGAAATTCGCAGCCTTCCTCTTGTTCTGCCGTCGAAAGCCCAACAGGAAAAGTTTGCGAAAGCGATGCTGCCGCTTGAGTTGAACACTAGCCAGCGCGACGCTAGTCAAAAGAATCTCGAAACCCTCTTCCAAGCCCTTCTCCACCGAGCCTTCACTGGCGATTTAACCGCCGGATGGCGCGAGGCACATACGAAGGAACTGCTCGATGAGATGGAGCAGCAGACAAAAACTTTGCCGTCACCTTCAAAAGCCGCTTGATATGTCTAGGAGCAAAAAGAAAACCAAAAGTGGCAGGAATCGCACTTCCCTTTCTGGGCATACGCAAAGAGGAAAAACTCTATTGCCGCCATTTCTCGCGCAAATGCCAGGAATGGCTCCGTGTTCTTGGATGAATGATCGGCTGCCCGAAATGCTTTGGGCGATTCTGATCCGGCAGGGGTTTGGACAGGAGAAGGCTCTGGGCCAATTCCGCAGAGTTCTCAACTTCATTGGCAATCATCCTAAAAAATCTGAATTACATGATCTGACACTCACTGGAATCTCAAAACTGGATCACGCTTTGCGTTCTGAACTGGTTGCATTCATTGCTGAGCCGCCGCCCACGAACGCTGTTTTGCAAACACTTCTTCTCTTCGAAAATCTTCCGGCCAGAGAAGTCTGGGCTGAGGCACTTCAGGCTCCCAATCCTGACCTTGGATTGTTGATGAGTGCAGTTGGTTCCACTCTCTGGCACCAGTCACAGGAAGCGACCGACTGTCGCTGGCTTCGAGCGACAGCTCAAATAATTGCTGGGCGGCTCCACATCCCGCAGGAGATGGTTAAGGAGTGGCTTGGTTATCCGAACGAGGGCGATCAACAAAGCGTAAGGCCAAGTATTCGCGCAACAGAAATGGCTCAGAACCCCTTGGATCCTCCAGATTTGACCTGGCCAAAAGCCTTCTGGAAAGAGGCTTGGGAGCATACCCCATGCATCCAGCTTCGAGAGCCCCAGCCACAAGCTGAGATTGAAGTGCTCGTGACGCGGGATCGGGTTCGAAATGTAGTTGGCGATTTAAGAGCGCATTGGGAGGCTACGCACACCACAACTGCCATTGATGCAAAGCACGATGGCGTGTTTGGAATGGCATTTTACTCCCTCCAGATTCTTGACGAGCTCATGGGAATCGGTGTTGGAACCCAGATTCTCGGTCGGCTTGGTCTTCGGACGATCTTGGAATTGAGGATCAATCTGCGATTTCTCGTTTTACAGAATGATGATGACTTGTGGCGCAAGTGGCGAAAATATGGTGCTGGCCAAGCAAAATTGAGCGCACTGAAGTTCGACGAAAACATCGAAGCTCCCCGTCATATCAATGTCGAAAATCTCGAACGCATCGCCAATGAGGATCTCTGGGAGGAGTTTGTTGAAATCCCACTCTCAGGGTGGAGCGGTCTTGATCTTCGAAAAATCAGTGAACGCGGAGATGTGAAGGATGCCTATGATCAGTATTATAGTTGGACATCAGGCTATGCTCATGGGATGTGGGGAGCTGTCCGCGAGTCCTGTTTCTGCACTTGTGGCAATCCCTTACACCGGATTCATCGCTATCCGCAAATGCAAATCCTTCCGGATGTTGTGGAAGATGCTGCGGAGTTGGTTGATGCGATTTTGGACGAACTCCACACCGTATTTCCCTCGTTTACGACACGACTTATTGCAAATGCTCGCAAGCACGAATCAAGCGCAACGATACAAAACTTCAACAAGCCTGAGCCCGCATGATCAAATCCTTCACAGTTTCCAACTTCAAAGCGTTCGGCCCCGCGCAGACCATCCCGATCAAGCCAATCACCTTGATCTTCGGTCCAAACAGCGCGGGCAAATCCAGCATCCTCCACTCCCTGCTTTTTGCACATGAATCCCTCCGGACCGGGAAGCTCGACATTCGCCAAACTGAACTTGGCGGCCAATCCGTGGACCTCGGTGGGTTCCAGCAAATGACCCACCGAAAAGATCCGCAGCGCGCAATCTCGTTCAGTTTTGATTTTTCAGAAATCATCA
>JBGTLQ010000194.1:0-3172 GCA_041744075.1 Terrimicrobiaceae bacterium | reverse complement strand
GCTTGGACCCAGATTACTCATCTACGGGCCTGACATAGCGGGCGCAGCGGTAGTGGCTGGCATTGGTGTAGTGAAATTCTCTCCCGAGACCAAGTGCGAATAAACACGCTCAAATGAAAAACCTCAAATCACCAGATTTCTGGGTCTTCGCCTCGACGGCATTATCTTTCATTGGATTATCAATTCTCGCAATTGGCTACTGGCTATCCAAACCCACACTAATCAACATTGGCATTGCGCTATGTTTGCCATTACTTTGCATATTGGCTATCGTCTTATTAGTTGGCATACCATATGTGATGTTTCTCAATCTTAAAGAGCGTCGGAATAAAAAATGAGATTGGCATACCACGGAAGAAACCACCTTCACCTAACTCATGCGCTGACCCGTTTTGTTCTTACATTTTGCCGCATATGAACAAGCAAAGGCAGCAAAGGGGTCCCGGCTATTGACGCAAGCCCATAAAGAACTAGCAACAAACCAACGCCCCCCAACCCGCTGCGCCGCGTCGTCACGGATCGTGCTAAATGCCCCAACACCGGGCACGCTCCGCGCCGAGATTTCCATATTTACTACCACCCATCGAATAAAAATGACTGACCCATGACCCCTGTGCCTCACACCGGAATTTGGGACGGCAACGAAAGGCGACCCGAGGGGCGAACTCCGGTCGCCCTTCAATCAAGGACTAATGCATTCCCATTCATCACTCAATCCCTTTTCATGAATTAGACGCATCAAGACCGTTCTATCCCATTCCGCCCCCAAACTCTCCAGCATTCGCGCAATATCGTTGGGATGCTTTTCAGATACACCCTCTCTGTAAAATTGCAGTTTGCGAAGGATCACGTATTCAGGTGGGCTGGAAAATGGCGGTAGTTTTTCGTCTCGTTCTCGGTAATTTGGACGGGAACAGTCAAAATAATTGCGACAGCACCAAGTGCAATTTGGCGATTTTCTATGGGTGTCGCAAACATCTTGATCAAATGTCGCAGCAATGCTGATCAGGGTCGCCTCAGATCTTATGAAAAGCGACAGAAGAACCGTAACAAAAAAACGGTGAGGGAGGGATTCGAACCCTCGGTAGCTTTTAAGGCTACGACGCTTTAGCAAAGCGTTGCTTTCGACCACTCAGCCACCTCACCAAACGGTAGCGAGTATTTAAGCAGGCGGCAGGGATTCGTCAACTATTTGCAGGGGTTTGTGCCGAATTCTCAAATTATCCAGATAATGGAGTGAAATGGTCTGTCAAGTGAGTTGCGTTTTCGCGTTAGCCGGTCGCCTGAAACCAACGTGCGTTAAAAATCTCGCGGGAATTTGCGGGTTGAAATAGTCACCACAACCGGTCATGTTGATCTTATGAAGGTTAATTCCGCTGAACTAAAAACCCATTTGGGAAAATATTTGAGGGCTGTGGAGCAGGACGCAGCCACTCTTGAGGTCTGTGTTCGGGAGCGCACTGTGGCCTATCTCGTTCCAGCCCAGCAAGGCAGCCGGTCAGGGGCCGCTGAAGATTTTCCTCTGCTCGCTCTGAAGCAAGCTGGGATGAAGATAAGAATGCCTGCTGCTGCAAGCCATGGTACCTCTTTACCGCTTCCTGTTTTGGCAGGGGATGGCCAGGTTGATGTCGTCTCAACGGACGAGATGCGAAAGGGGCGTGATTGGTGAAAGCATTTTTTGACACGAGTGCGATTGTGCCTCTCATATTCCAGGAACCGCATTCGACAAAGGCGACACAGGCTTGGTGCAACTCAACGCTTCGATTGGGTTGGGAATGGTTGCGAGTGGAAGCAGAGGCGGCTCTCGTTCGGCGCAGAGGCAACCCTGCCGCTTGGAACCTCTGGCGTCGTGTTGAGGCTGGGGTCCATTGGATTGAACCCGAGGGAGAATGGCTGGATCGCCTCAAAACATTCAACCGGGGCGTGGGTTTGCGAGCTGCCGATGCCGGACACGTTTATCTCATGGAAGGCTGCGCTGCCGCTCTCCCTGATCTCGTTTTGATAACTTTTGATCTTGAAATGGCGGAGGCTGCGAAAAAGCGAGGGATTTGCGTTTTTGAAATGTGATTTTCAGGACTCCGCAGGTTGGAGGGAAACGCTCATCATTTCCCATTACGAAAGGCCGAAGCTTTGCCATCATAAAAGTGTCTTTGAAGTGTTGCCGACCCATGGCTCCCAGGATTTTTGCTTCGCAATCCTGAAACACCTCGGGCATGGTTTTTCTGAATTTCTTAAATCCAAACCATGCGTATTGCCTATTTAGCCACTGGAAAACTGTATTTGATCGATGCGGGGCAAACGACGGAGATCCGCAGTGCGTTCGCGCAAGATGTGATGGATCGCTCGCTGCGGAGTCAGCAGCGTCATGCATGGAAAGGCGGGGAGCGCGACGGAAAAAGCGCCTATTCAAACGCCATGCTTTGGGGTTCGCAGCAACCCGGGGATCAGGCGCCGCCCATTCGGTTTGAGGCGGTAAGTCGTGGCGCTGCTCCGGGTGAACTGCTCTATGTGCTCACCACGGAAAGTATTGGAGGTGTGTTTGAGTATGACATTACCAGTCAGAGCGAAACGCGCATGTTTCATCGCGAGAATTTCCGGGCAACCGACCTTGCTCTCCATCCTGATGGTCAGCGCTCGGCGGCCACGGTGTTTTCGCAGCACGGGTCGCATATTGCAGTGGGAGAAGGGGATGGTCGTCGTCTTGTGGAGGTGACAGAAGGAGATGCATTGGATGGCGCTCCATCTTGGGATCCCAAGCACGGCTCCCGGGTGATTTTTCATACGGCAGGGATTATTCGAAATGGGCACGGACACCCCATCGGCACAGGCCCGGCCACGATCGAATCCTTGGATACGGAAACCGGGGAGATGCACACTTTGCTTGAGAGTGTTAGCCACGATCTGCTCCAGCCCAAGATTGATCGGGAAGAAAATCTTTGGTTTATTCGAAGGCCTTACGAGGCTCTGGGCAAACGAGTTTCATTTTGGGAGATGTTAAAGGACGTCGTCTTATTCCCGTTTCGACTCATCCGAGCCATTGTCCTTTTCTTTAATACCTTCTCTTTGTTTTTTGCGAAGAAGCCGCTGCTCAATTCCGCTGGGGGCCCAAAACGTCAGGAGGAAGAACTGCAGCGCATGGTGCTCTGGGGCAAGCTCGTTGACGCCGGAAAAA
>JBGTLQ010000193.1:0-1741 GCA_041744075.1 Terrimicrobiaceae bacterium | reverse complement strand
AAATACCTCCCAGTTTTCGAGGATCTTGTCGATATTGAGATCGAAGTGTTTCATGGTGATTTCCTGACCTATCGTCGCGCATCACTCGCCCGAAGGAGCCTTAGCGACTGAGGGTTGAGTGCATGTGCCTTGTTCTGTCATTTTTATTCCCGTGCTATTTCCGCGCCCGCAGCCTACCTATATCAAACACTGCCTCCTCGGGGTTCTTGAGGGCTGAAACAATATTCTCAGCAACCTTGTTCAACAGTTTCTGACCCCAGAATGGGTCGTTCTTATCATAATAAATGACCCTGATATGCTTCAGATCAAAAGGAACGTCATCTTCGTTCGACGACACAAGAACAACCGGCTTCTGAAGTGCGTGCGCAATCCCAAGCTCGTAGAAGACATTAGGATTTTTGGTGGTCATCTCGGCCACAAGGACTTTTGCTGAGTTGATCCCGCTCCAAACCTGATCCATAATCTTTCCAGCACCGAAAATATCATTGTCTGCCCTTACTGGAATCAAATTGGCTTTCTCAATCGCGGGTTTGTATACCAATGAGTAGTAGTCGCCAATCGGTGAAGCAAAAGGCATCATGACGAAACACGAATCTCCAGTCTTTACAGTAACGCCGGAGCTCAGCTTTTCGATATATTCGGCTGAATCCTCGGTGGACTCAACAGATGAAGCTGAGTCCAAGACCCGTATGCGGCCGTCGTGTTCCTCCACAAGTAAAGCGGTGCGCAGCGATGAATTAAAAACCTCCTTAAATTCCGAAAGCTTCTCCTTTGGAACGGAGAATGTATCTTCCAAAGCATTATCAAAAAATTGAGTATCTGGCAGGTTCTCGCCACGGTAGTGCTTGTAAACTTCAGCAATTACAGGGGCATTAAGGACAGCTTTTTGGTATCCTTTAGCCACATCTTCCGTTGATTTAGGCCGCAGAACTTGCTTTCCAAGCTCTGTGACTTCCAATTGCTTGGTTTCAGGGCGGCTCAGGAAGCCGTATTTGATAGCCGAACTAATTTCGACTCCAAACGGCCCTGCTGCCGACTTGAGTCCGAGGAATCCTGCAGCCTGATCGTCTCCGCAGACTTTTCCGGCATTTTGATCAAGAATGACTTTGGGAATGCGAAGTGCATCGGAAATGCTGTGCCTTGGAAATTTCGCTTGGGAGGCTGCAACAACGGGCTTGCGACGTGGAGTCTGTTTCTTTGTTACTTCCTTTTTGGTGGTGTCGTTGTTAGTCATTGGAGGATAAAAAATCGGATAGGCGATATTTTGACAGAATTGTATTATTGAGCCGCATGCGGCAATTGTAGGAGATATGCCGCTCGCTGAATAACTCCCACAAATGCCACATCAAAGGGCTGGCTTCGTCCATGGCACATCATTGGAATTTTTTAGCCATATGGACAACCCTGTTCAAGTAAATTGGCGATCTCAGTCAGCCCATCCAGATTCAGCGATATCAAGAACGTGGTCAACCGGTTCCTGCCTCCCCTTTCCTCTACCTCCCATTGAAGGCAGAATCATTTGCCTCCCTCGCTCCCGCGAGTGTCGCCCTTCGGGCTGCCTCTGACATCCCCCGCCTGCCTAACACGTCATAGGCTTGGCGAGTGAGGATAGGGGGCATGGTTGTCTCGACCGTGTGAGAGTTGGCTATGCCTGGAGAATTACACTTTATACGGGCGAGACGCACCGTTCCCCCTGCCTCACCCACTTTTAATCACGCTCCAAAAACGGCCACTTCGCGGT
>JBGTLQ010000192.1:0-3124 GCA_041744075.1 Terrimicrobiaceae bacterium | reverse complement strand
TAATCATCTCGAAACTTCACTTCGTCCCAAGCCAGCTATAACGGGCAAGCGTGTTTTCATCGGCGAATATGGTTTTGATGCCCGAAGAACTCCAGAAGACCAACGAGTTGAAAAAGCCACGCAAGTTATTCGCATTGGGCTCGAATGGGGCTGCCCGTTTATTCTGTCATGGGCGGTGTATAACAACGAATACAACTTTGAAGATATTTGCGAAAATGGATACTGGCTCATTGATAACAATGGATTCAAGCAGCCCTTATGGTATACGCACCATGATTTTCTTAATCGTGCTCGCGTGGCTGTTGAGGAGTTCTTCGCTGTCAACGCGAGATTCCCTGATTTCTCAGATTATCGATCCTTGGCCTTACATATTCTAACGAATATGACCAACTCATCTAATTCACTTGAAAATCCCTGTGACAGACTGAGCATGATACCCTAAGAGATATCGACTGCGCTAATGATTTTCCCTTTCATCCAGATGTATCAGAATAAGACTTTCCATCCCAATCAGGCAGACACGCGGTCGGTGGATTTACAAAGCGCTGCATTTCCAGCCTTACACGCAGGGAGGAGCGCGGTGTCAATGACATATAGAGATCCGAGCTTGAGGATCCCTGATCATGCTGCAACAAAGTGCGCAAACCACTTTCCAAATCGATGGCTCCTGTGAATCGGTGCTCAGCAAAAAAACCAGCCCTCAAGATGATGCATCTGGGTTGGTGCGGATGTAAATTCACCAGACAAAGATCAACCGATTGAGCATCCAATCGCTCGACGAGAGCTGAGACATCCATCGGAAGTCCGCATCTCCGCCGATCTGCATCATAATATCGAAGCCGAGTGTGCAGCAGGCCGCCGTTATAAACAGGCATTGATGCACCCAATGTAAGCTGCAAAATTCCTTCGTTGGAAATTGGGTTTCGGTGCTGAAGATAGGCATCGCCATACGTTATCGGATCTTGTTTGTCCTGGGCTATGAATTCCAATCGCTCGTTCATTTGAGCAAGGTTATGCTCCAGAATCCGCTCAGGATAATCAGGAAACTCCCCTCGTAGGTAAGCCGCCCAAGGAGCGTAGTGACCGCCAAGATCCTTGGCGTGGACATCCTGAACACATTTCCAGTCTTCGCTTCGATGGTTGCGCAAGCGTTCGAGCAATCTCGCGTCCTCAGGCTCCTGGGTCATTTCCCAAAGCCAAACGGGAAATTCGGATTCAATCGGAGTAAACTCAAACCAGCCATCCCGCCAAACCACCGGTCCTGAAGGTTCACGCAACACCTGGGCCAGCATGGGAATCGAGGTGTCGTAATTATACCAACCTGGATTTCCGTGTTTGTAAGGAACGTGCAAAGTATTCTCGTGCTCAATACCCAGACTGGCCAAGTGCTCAAGATGACGTCGCAAAAAAGCTGGATATTTAGGATCTCCCGTTAGCATTAGCGCATTCTGCATCGCCATGGTGACGGTCTGACCGAGGCTATGCCAGCCGTGAGGCCAAACCCATCCATAATTGCCACCAAACCAATCGCCTCCCGTGTGCTCACCGACCTTTCCAGTAAGTCCGACGTTATCCGGAATAATGCCGCCGTTTTCATCGGCTCTAAGCATCCAGCCATCGATATACTTTAAAGCCCAGTCCCGATGCTTCTTGTCTCCAGAAACCAGGTAGGCATTGATCGCGAGGGACGTTGAAGCAAGGTTGATGACCGAATCTCCGTGAGCGAGACGCGCTGCTGCCTCGTGCGCATAAGCCTCCGAACAGGCCGGATTGGAAAAACAGCTCATCGGATCGCGACTCGTGCGGTCCGTCTGAAAGGGAAGCCCATAATATTTAAGTAGAGCCGGATACAATCCGCTTCTTTCTTCAAAATTTCTCGGGGCCGGTCCCATGCTTCCAATGTGCGGCGACAAAAAATGGAACGTCTCAAAATTAAACATGGGTTCCGGGACGCCTTCATTACGTAAAAAACCCGAAAACCGAACCGCTCGTTCCTGGTGAATAGATAGCTCCGGACGGGCAGCACAAAGGTAGTAGAAAAACAGATAGCCCTCGCCCTGATGAAACCAATCGTAGCCTTGTTCGTATTCGTTAACCACCATGGGATGGCCAGACCCCGTTGGGATGCTTGAGAATTGCCGGGTTACTGCCTCGAAGCCCTCCTCTGCCTTGTTTTGCAGACTTTCATCAGCCCCCAGAAGGTAGGCCAGTGGCCAACTGTGGAATCCCTCATAGACATCATCCAGCCCATCCACCAGACCTTTTCCGATCTTCGAGGGATGTGGCCAAAGTGCAGAGCCATCCTCCGCGAGATACCGGCTGCAAACGGTTTCTACGGCTGCAGGCATCCTGTCGAAAAGCTCTCGCATCAGTCGAGCCCATCGGGGCGGCTCGATGAATCTCCGGGACAAAGTGGGGTCGAGAAAGAACATCCAGTGAGGCTAGCCAACAAGCCAGTGCGATCAACGCTGCAAGCATGTCTGTAATTGCCGGCAATTTATCCACAATCGTCGCCAAAAAATGATCAAACAGGCTGGACGACCTTTTCCAATCGAGTTTTGCTTAAACGGAGTCATGCAGTTCCAACATTGCGGTCACGGGTGCTGGATTGATAAGTCAAGCTGTTCCTGCAATTCTGGACATGGATTCGAGTATTTCAGCCATGGCAGCTCCCTTCCCTTAATTGTCGATTTTCGGCAGAGATTGGTTCCGTAAATTTTCCCACACCAACTCGAATGAAACCATCCATTTCCACGCTTATTCTTCTCCCCCACAGCCATACTGACATTGGCTACACCCACGATCCGATTATTACATTGGAACTGCACAAACGCTTCATCGATCGAGCCATTGAGCTGTGCGAAAAAACTTCCACTTGGCCGGAGGGCTCTCGCTTTCGTTGGACGATCGAGGTGTTAATCGTATTGGAAAAGTGGCTGGAGACAGCCAGCAAATCTCAAAAACAACGTCTCGCCACCCAACTTCAAGAAGGCAATATCGCGCTTGGCGTTCGCTACACGCATGGAGGATTTCTTTATTCACCCGGTGATATCGATTGGGAAATCGAACGCGTCGGCAACCTCTTGAGTGATGTTGATGCACCGAGTTCGGCGGGGTGTTTGAT
>JBGTLQ010000191.1:0-9499 GCA_041744075.1 Terrimicrobiaceae bacterium | reverse complement strand
CTCCCCACCCCGTCTCTCGACGACGCAGTTGCCTTCGGCTGCTCTTCCGGTGCTCGTCTCGGAAGGACTCAGACTTTCACTGGTTGTTTTCATGGTTACTTCGTTCGCACTAGGGCGCGGCAGTCCCTTGCCCGCCCACTTATCTCTTTTGAGTTTTACCCATGACCTCACCCACAATGAATCACACCAAGCGGCAAATGCCAGACACGCCTTAATATCGTCAGAGGACAGCTCAGAAAAGTCTTCCAAAATCTGGTTTTCGGTCATGCCCGACGCGAGATACTCTAAAATATCATACATTGTGATGCGCATTTCTCGAATGCAAGGAAACGGTCGTAACAAACAGGCGTTTCGCGGCTAGGAGTTAAGTCACAGCCTCAATACTCAGGATACTGACATCATCATCTTTCCACTCATTAATCAGATCCTGGATTATCGAAGAATCCCCACGCCTCGCCAGACCCACAAGTCCTTCACCTCGAATCTCGTGATCAGGATCACTCAGCGCCCCACGTAAAGCGGCGCGAATGGCTGGGGAATCCTGATCGATCTGTGTCCCCAACCCAAACACGGCCCAACTCCGTACATCTCTGTCGCTATCTGCTGCTAGCCTAATCAACCCTGCAATCGCACGTTCATCCTCGAAACCAAGCAGACCATATGTGACACCGTGTCGGACTAGCGACTCACAGTGTTCGACGTGACGGATCAATGCTGGAACAGCAGAATCCGCTGACCGATGACCAAGGCCGACCGCGGCACAATACACGACATAAATGTCTGAGTCGTCGAGTAGTCGTGTGAGAATTTCAATGCTTTCATGCCTGAAACTTTGGTCTTCCCAACCTAATTGCGCAATGATGTCTGCTCCCGTCGCGCGATCACCAGGATCATCACTAAAGCAATATTCTTTCCCAATGCGGAATTCTTCCTCTCCACCTCGGTAGTGAATCAACACCAAGCTTTGATCGTGATCATCCTCGTGTATGACCTCACGATACTTCCGTGCGATTTCACGGCTTGGCGTGTTATCGCCCTCATAGCACTCAGCATGCCGCTTTTTCATTTCTTGGTGGAACGTCGCTCGTCAGCGGTCCCTCTACAGCCCGTGCGACAATACGACAAAAGTCTGGTGCTGCAGGGAATTCGCTGGAACGAATGTTTCGACTCATAACTTAAATTCTCTGTGGCTTCGAGGAGCATAACCAAAAATTATTCTGTCGAACTGTGTTATTGAGCAGCTCGCTGTAGTTTGCCCACAAATTCAACGTGTTGTATAACTCCGACAAATGCGGCACCGGAGGGCAGACAACGTTCATGGCGTTTCATTGAGTTTTTTAACCGCACGAGGACGCTTGTTCAAGAAAATTGGGATCAGCCTCAGGCCATGGATTTCTATCCATGCGGCTGTGAAGAAAACGGTCGGGACGACCGTTCCCCCTGGTTATACCCTTCATATGAGCGGCAGTGGAACTAATGCAACCCCTTAAGGGTTGTTTTCTCGGTGTCCAATTACCCAGGGTTCGCAACCCTGGGCTTCTTGATGAAGCCACGTTGTGACTCATGCCTTGAGTTTTTCAAAACAAGAGGCAAACCATCATCTCCCCTGATTCATCAGAAATCTGTCTTGCGCATATTCCGACTTCTCAGCGGGTCAAGGGTCACCCATGTTCGATCCGTGGCAATCCGAGTCATTTGCCAGCGTTAGATGTCTTTAAAAGTGGCTGGCCGTCTCGCTGCGCTCGGCTGTGGTTCGATGGCTTCTTCTCTGCGCCTTTGCGTCTCTGCGGGAGGATCTATTTTGGTTTTTTATGTTTGTTGGTTCGACCCTTTGTTGGCTTCGTTTGCTTCTGTTCAAATTCTTTGGTTCTCCGGTTTTTATATGGGTTGTTTTGTTGATGCCGGCCCCGCGGTCGCGGGGCCAGCGGTCCCAGGGGGTTGCCCATTGATGGAGGTCAAAATATTCTGTCTTCTCGTAAAAACTTGGCACGTCCGATGCTGAATAAAGTGCAGGCCACCGAAAGGCGGTCAAACATTAAGAGTGTCTCATAGCTCATAGGGGAGGAGCCACTGGTGAAGGGAGAGCACCAGTGGTATCCTCCCCAGAAGCTTTTTAGCTGGAAGTTGCGATCCACACCTTTTTTGGAATCGGACTTGGTTCCTCCAGTGAATGGGGCTAAATGTCTCGGATGCGCAGACAGTCCCTTAACGAGGCAAAACACATTCTTATCGTGCTTGGCGTCATATGGCTATTCACGTTGCTGCTTTTTCCGGTACTGTCCGTGTTTGCGGCGATTGCGATTCTTTTCACGCTGTTCTTTTTTCGCGATCCCAAACGTCTGCCTCCTGCCGATGAAAACCTTGCGGTTGCTCCCGCTGATGGGGTGGTGGTGGCTGTGGAGGAGTGCGATGGGGAGGGGTTGATTGGTGGACCAGTGAAGCGGGTGGTGATTTTTCTCTCGGTGTTTGATGTCCACATCAACCGAACCCCGATTGAAGGCGAGGTCACTCATTCCGAACCTGCTGTGGGAACTTTCTTAGATGCGAGAAATCCCCTCTCGTCAGCGAAAAATGCCCGCCGAACGTGGGTCATTCGCAATGAACGCTGCGAGGTCGTGGTCCGTCAGATCACGGGTGCTATTGCCCGCCGGATTGTGGCATGGAGGCAGGTGGGTGATCGTTTGAAGCGCGGTCAGCGATTTGGAATGATCCGCTTTGGCTCCCGAACGGAGGTGGATTTTCCCACCAGCGTGGAAATTTTGGTGACCGTGGGTCAAAAAGTGAAAGGTGGGGAAACCGCCATCGCGCGGATCAGCGAAGCGGAGCCACTATGACACCCGACGACGGCGAGCCGAAAATTTATCTCCTGCCGAATTTGATGACGGCAGGAAATTTGTTTTGTGGGTTTGCTGCGGTGTTGCGGATCATTGAGGCCGCACTGGCCGCTCAGCAGGGGCAAGCCGTAAGTTCTTTGTATCATGAAGCGATTGCCTTCATTTTGGGGGCCTGTGTTTTTGATCTTCTGGACGGTCGGCTGGCGCGCTTGGGAGGCCATGAAAGCCCCTTCGGCCGGGAATTTGATTCGCTGGCGGATATTGTTTCTTTCGGCATGGCGCCGGCGTTGTTGGTTTATCAAATTGTGCTTCGCGATTTTTCCAAGACCGGCTGGTTGATCGCCTTTGTATTTTTGCTCTGCGGGGGCCTGCGATTGGCACGCTTTAATTGCATTGCCCAAAGGCCGGATGCCGAATCTGGTTCCAAGGAGTTTGTGGGGTTTCCGATTCCAGCAGCTGCGGGGCTTATCGCCTCGTTGACACTCTTTATGCTCTGGCTCGAGGAGGGGGCGCATCAGATCGGCCCTTGGAAATATGCACTTCCTGCTCTGATGCTATTTTTGTCGTTTATGATGTTCAGCAAAGTTCGTTACCCGAGCTTCAAAGGGCTGGGCTGGCGCACGCAAAAATCGCTTCCCAAATTTCTTGGGATCATCTTGGTCCTTGCTTTAAGTGCCATGCATTATGAATGGATGCCGGCCCTCATTTTTGTGGGATTTTTGGCTTATGGGTTTGTTCGTCCATTTATTTCAAAGGCCCTGCGGCGTGAGATTGAAGAAGAGGAGGATGAGCCCGAAGATTCTCAGGGATAGCCGACGACCCGGGCTACCCACCCCATCGGTGATTGGCGATTAATTGCAATCCTCGCAGTGTCAGCAAGGGATCGGTGAGATCAAACAGGGACAGCGATTCATTGAGCACCGCGGAATCGCCTCCAGTGGCAATCACAAGCGGTTTGCTGCGCGGAAATTGTTCCTCCCGAATGCGAATCAGGATCTCGCGCACCAACCCGCGATATCCATGCACCGCCCCGGAAAGCATGGCTTCGCGCGTGCTTTTGCCAACCACACGTTTGGGCCTTTTCACTTGGATGAGCGGCAGCAAGGCCGTGCGGGTGAAAAGATATTCGGCCATGACTCCAAGCCCTGGGGCAATCACACCTCCCACGTAGGCTCCATCATTGGAAATCACATCAAAGGTCACAGCTGTTCCAAAATCGACCACGATGGCAGGGGATCCATGAAGCCGAACACACGCGATTGCATTGGCAAGGCGGTCAGCGCCAATACGTGAGGGTTGAGGGTAGTTGATGCGCAAGTCGGCAGCGTTCTTTGGGCCCACAAAAATCGTGTCTTCTGGGAGAGCTGAGGAAATGCGCTTGGTGGCCGCAGGCACGACCGACGAGAGAACCACTTTGTCCCGAGGACGAAGGTGTTTTCGAAAGGTGGTTGATTTCAGGTCTGCTGTGGGAACTCGGACAGGCTTTCCCAAGCGGCCAGGAGAGGCTTTGGTGAACTTCGTGAACGAGTTGCTGATATCAATCAGAAGATAGGAGAGCATGCTGGATTGGGGTAAGGATTAAGACCTCTTATCCATGCATGACCGCTTCCTCGGCTGGGTGCGAGATCCCTGCAGCCACAGGCGGATCAACCCATCGGCCATGCTCACGAATCAGGTCAACCAAACGTTGCACGGCCTCAGCTTCAGGAATGTTAAATTTCACGGGCGTTTTGCCCACGTAGAGGTTCACTTTACCGGGAGCACCTCCCACGTAGCCAAAATCAGCATCCGCCATCTCACCCGGGCCGTTCACGATGCAGCCCATGATGGCAATTTTCACGCCTTTGAGATGGGTGGTTTCGGCCCTTATGCGCGCGGTGGTTTCTTGCAAGTTGAAAAGCGTTCTCCCGCAACTCGGGCAGGCGACGTAATCGGTTTTAAAAATGCGGGTGCCGGAGGCTTGAAGAACATTGTAGGCAATCCGAAGCGATTGTCCGGGTGCCTTCTCCCCTCGAACCAAAATGGCGTCACCGATCCCATCGCAGAGCAGGGACCCCAGATTTGCCGAAGCAAGGAGTAGGTTCGGGAGAAAGTCCGAGGAGGATTCGGTCAGGGTGTCTTTGAGCAGGATCGGATGACGAGGTGCCAACCGTGCTGCGAGCAAGCGGAAGGCTCCAATCACCGGGATGTCGAGACCATCGCTGACTGTCACAAGCACCGGTTCTTCCATCGCATTGAGCCGGTCCACTTCAGCGGAAGCTCTGGGATCCACCGCGATAACACCGCTGTCTTCAACCACCACTTCGGGAGCAAAATCCCCAAGGCCTTCCAGCTTGTGCGCCAATGCCGCATAGCGGTCCTTGGTCGTAAAAACCCGGACGATTTCTGTTCCTCCCAGAAGATGATCACACACGGAGATCGGCGAAGATTCTCTTCGGGCATAAGCGTGCGGCGAAGGCAAGGCCTCGTCGGTGAGTGCGGGAGGATGGGTTGTCCATGAAAGCTGAGGTGCCAAATTCACGAGAGCTTGAGCCACGGGAATCTCATAAACACTGTCCTCGGTCAGAGAAACACGAACCGTATCTCCCAAGCCATCCGCCAGAAGGCTGCCAATGCCGATCGCGCTCTTAATTCGACCATCCTCGCCATCGCCTGCCTCGGTCACGCCCAGATGCAGGGGATAGTTCCAATCCAGGCCAAGGGCCGCAAGGCGGTCTGCCAACAAGCGATAGGCAGCGACCATGACCTTTGGATTGCTGGCCTTCATCGAAAACACAAATTGGTGATAGTCGATATCCCGTGCAATCCGTGCAAACTCAAGCGCGCTCTCGACCATGCCCAAAGGCGTGTCGCCATGACGGTTCATGATACGATCGCTGAGACTTCCGTGGTTTGTGCCAATGCGCATGGCGACTCCCCGCTCTTTGCAAAGATTTACCAGAGGCTCAAACCTCTGCCGGATGCGGTCGATCTCGGCATCATATTCCGAGTCCGTGTATTCCCGGACTGCAAATTTTTTGGAGTCCGCGTAATTACCGGGGTTGATCCGAACCTTATCAACCCACTTGGCGGCTTCCATCGCGGCGTCCGGTTTGAAGTGAATGTCAGCAACCAGCGGCACTTGGCAGCCACGTTTTCTGAGCTCAGCACGGATGTTTTCCAAGTTCCTGGCATCTTTCACGGTAGGAGCCGTGATTCGAACAATCTCACAGCCCACGTCCACCAACCCGATTGTTTCTTGAACACACGCGTTGGTGTCCATCGTGTCGCTGGTGAGCATGGATTGCACACGGATGGGATTTGCCCCACCAATGCCAATGGACCCCACCATGACTTCGCGGGTGTCTCTGCGATGATTTGGGAACCAATCGTGCGGCAGGTTCATGGGGAGGAGGCTTCAGGCGTCGGGCTGGCCGTCGCCGCAGGCGGATCTTTGTCAGCCTTGGAAGGAAAGAAATCCCCCACATCAAAAAATGTCACATAAAGCATGAACCCAATGAGGAGCATCGCGCAGGCGGTTTGCACGATCTCGAGAACGCGAATGTTCATGGGTTTCTTTCGGATGGCTTCAATGATGGCAAGGGTGATGTGCCCACCATCAAGAACTGGGAAAGGCAGGAGGTTCAGCATGGCAAGGTTCACGTTGATGAGCACACTCAGGCTGAGGGCCAGCCTCCATCCATAATCACTTTCAAAAACCCGATAATACAGACGCATGATACCCACCGGGCCGCTGAAATGGGCGGCTTTCACATCAGATTTGGGAGAAAACAGGGCATCCACCATCCGGAAAATGCTTGTGGCCGCATCCCCGACTTGGGTCCATGGCGTGGGGTGAACAAAATGAATTCGCCCCCACTCGATGCCGAGGTTCACAGGAGTCTTCGCATTGGCCGGAGCGGGAACTTGGAGTTGAAGATCAATCAACTCCGATCCGCGTTCGACTTTTAGGGCCAACGTTTTGCCATGATTGTCCCTCACAAAATCCCCCAAGTCAGCGAGATGAGTAATCGGTGTGCTATTGATGGACGTGATGAGATCTCCAGTTTGGAGACCTGCCTGAGCCGCAGGGGTATTGGTCACAACAAATCCAACACTTGGAGGCATGAGTGGACCAAGGCCCACCTCACGCAGTGCCGGACGCTTCCATCCTTCAGTCTCAGGTTTGGTCCAACCAGCATCAAGAGTGATGACCTCCCCATCGCGGCGGACGGTGAAAGGAATGGTTTCGCCCTCGCTGCGAATAATTCTCCACTTAATACTGTCTGTTCCAGAGAGGAATTTTTTTACGGGGTGGCCGTCCACCTTCAAGATTTCATCCCCCACTTGGATCCCAGCGGCCTCCGCCGGGGCACCTTCTGCCACATAACCAACCCTTGTGGAATCAAACTCGCTTTCAGGAGTGCCAACAACCCAAACGACGCAGGCCATGGCAAACGCCAGCCCAAAACTGAAAAGAGGGCCTGCCGCCGCGACAATAATTTTATCAATCGGTTTGATCGGAGGAAGCGAGGCGCGGTCATTCTGCGTGTCCCCTTCCAAGGCCTCCATGGGCGCCAATTGGGGGATGGCAACAAACCCTCCAGCGGGAATACTGCCCAGCCGGTATTCAACCCCATTGATGGTTTTGCTCCAGATCGGCTTGCCAAACCAGATGGCAAATTTTTCGACCACAAGCCCACGCCACTTCGCAGCCAAGAAATGGCCAAGCTCGTGAACGATGATGAGAAGGTTAAAAAGGAGGACAACCTCCAAACAAATGAAGAGAAATTTGAGAATCTGGGCAACCATGTGTCCTGTAGGATGCCCCGACCCGGTGAAAAATCAACTCCCGTTACAAGGTTGCAGAAACCTGCGTAAAATAGAAATAAGCAACCCCCAACCTCCGTCATGCGAAACTACTAAACAATGAGCCGAACGATTTGGATTCTGGGTGACCAACTCACCCACCAGCACTCGGGTCTAGCCACGTCCAATCCCAAGACAGACCGGGTGATCATGATCGAATCCCGGGCTCGTGCCACCCACCTCAATTACCACAAGGTGAAACTCGCCATGACGTTTTCCGCGATGCGTCATTTTGCTGCGGAACTTCACGAGTCAGGGTGGACGGTGGATTATCATGAGTTAGGGGAGACACCGGATTTTCTGAGCGCTTTCAAACGTCGCCTTGCATCCACAAAGCCCTCGGGATTGGTGATGATGGAGCCCAATAATTTTTTCGAGAAGGAAGCGATCAGAAAAATCACCGGCAAATTGGACTTGGAAGTTCACTTCACGCCACCGGTCCAGTTTCTGCGGTCCAGAGAGGATTTCCTGTCATGGGCCAAAGGCAAAAAGCGGTTGCTCATGGAAACCCACTACCGTGACATGCGACAACGGCTCGGCATCCTTATGGACTCCCGTGGGGAGCCTGAGAGCGGGACATGGAATCTTGATGCCGAGAATCGAAAAACCTTCTCGGACTGGAAACGGGATGGCAAACCGTTGCCACAAGCGTCCCAGCCCTTGTGTCATGACGACGTGACGAAGCAGGTCATCGCCGACGTGGAAAAATGGTTCCCAAACGCACCTGGAGAAGCGGCCCGCCTCTGGCTCCCGGTATCCAGGACTGAAGCCCTGCAATGGTTGGATCATTTTATTCAACATCGCCTCCAGCATTTCGGTATTTATGAGGACATGATGGTTTCGGGTCAGCCGGAACTCTTTCATTCCACACTCTCAGCCCCCATCAACTTGGGACTTTTGTCTCCTCTGGAATGCGTCGAGGCGGTGGTCAAGGCTTGGAAAGCTGGCGGGGCTCCGCTGAACTCGGTGGAGGGGTTTGTCCGCCAAATCATTGGCTGGCGCGAGTTTGTGAATGGCGTCTATTGGCTGAAAATGCCGGAATATGCCCACTCCAATGGCCTGAATGCCACGCGCGACCTGCCTGACTTTTTTTATTCTGGTGAGACAAAAATGAACTGTCTCCGGACCGTAATCGCTGAAACGCGCGATACCGCTTATAACCATCACATCCAGCGCCTGATGATTCTCGGAAATTTTTTTCTGCTCGCGGGGATTGAGCCAGCGCAGGCGCTTCGTTGGTTTACCGAGATGTATATCGATTCCGAGGAATGGGTCATGGCGGCCAATGTGCTTGGAATGAGCCTTCACGCGGACGGAGGTTTTATGGCCACCAAGCCGTATGCTGCCTCGGCCGCCTATATTGCCAAAATGAGCAATTATTGTGAGGACTGCCAATACCGACCGACTGTCAAATTTGGCCCGTCCGCCTGCCCTTACAACCTCCTATATTGGGACTTTTATGACCGTCATTCCAAACGTTTTGCTTCAAACCCGAGAACGTCAATGATGGTGAAATCCTGGCAAAAACGTTCTGAGGAGGATCGAAAAGCGATCACCACGGAAGCTAAGAAATTCTTGAATGACCTCTGTTAGAACTCACTCGCCTCTGCGGGAGAGATCACCAGAAGCTTTGTGGAACCTCAATCTTGTCGCCGGGCTGGAGGCGAATATCGCGTGAGGGGTCTTTGCGGACTTCCTTGATGCTGAGCATGGTGACGTTTCCCCCCCGGAGGAGTCGAACTTTATTTTGGTCCGCGTATTCGGTGAAGCCACCAGCTGCGGTGATTGCGCCAAGTACGGTCAAATCAGGTGTGTAG
>JBGTLQ010000190.1:0-2597 GCA_041744075.1 Terrimicrobiaceae bacterium | reverse complement strand
TGTCCTCTGACTTTCCCACTTTCAGACTTTTCATTTGCCTACCGTTCCCCTCCGCCATTCGCCATCGCTTTCCGACCGTCCCACCGGTTGCCGTCATCTGACCTTCCCACCTTTGACTTTCATACCTTCCCACCATTCCCCCCTCCCCATCCCCATCCCAAGAACCAAGAACCAAGAACCAAGAACCAAGAACCAAGAACCTTCCCCACCACTAAGAACTCAGCAACGCATTCACCTCTTTACGCCACTTGCGAAACGCCGGTTCACCAGCTCTTTCACCCAGGATCAGCCCGATCCATACGGCCCTGGCCAGGTCGGTCCATGAATGCTCCTTCAGAAAGCGCCACAGATTGCCGGGCAATTTTTTGAGCAGCCGACGTCCATGTTTGGTTCTGGTTGCCAGATAAAAAATATTGGTAATGAGCGAGGCAAACTTCAACATCATGAGGGGTTCCGGCACGGGTTTCTCCGGGTTCGGCGGCAGGTGATGCGCCACGGCTTTTGGATTCATCAGGCCGTCTCCCCCTATACTCAATTGCAGAGTCCAGTCGAGATCCTCCCCCAGGTAGAAATAAGCTGGCTCGTGCAAATGCCCCGCAAAAAGCACTTCCGTGCGGGCCAGCACACACACACCCGTGGCCCAATAGATCGGTTGCATCCCATTCTGAATCGACTCCAAAAAGTAGGCCGCATCGGGTTTCGTCTTGGCGACCCGCATCACCCCTTCATCGAGAAAGCCAGGATAGGCATCGAGCCGTCCCCCGGCATCCAAAATGAGCGGCACAGAAAAAGGCACCGCGTCATCAGCCAAAGTTTCCATCAAGAGTGGGAGGCAATCGGGTGAGAGCACGCAGTCATCATCCACCACCAGTAGATATTTGGCCGTCGGCACCTTCATGAGGGCCTCCCCGGCGGCCCGCAGACCCCCGACACACCCCAGATTCTCAGCCTGTGGCAGATGAACAATGCATCGCTTGCCGTCCTCCGGATAAGACGGGACATCCTCCTCAGAGCCATTATTGGCCACCCACAGCCGATAGCAAATCCCTGTGTTGTCCAAAGACCCAATCAACCGGGCGAGGCATTCGGGTCGACGATACGTCGCCGTGATCACCTCGACTTGGGGGATGGCTTCGGGGTTCATGAATATTGCGTGAGTGGAAAATCGATGCCTGCTAAGATTGAGTGATCCAGTATCGCACAAAGATCATTCTCTCCGATAAAAAATTAAGACCCGTGAAAGCTTACGTCAAAATTGTTGAAACGCAGATGGCTATTTCCACACTCACTTGCGACCGCTGCGGGAAAATCGCCGGGGTCGATGATTTGGATCTGGAGTTTCAGGAATACCTCAAAATTGACTTTGAAGCGGGCTACGCTTCAGTCTTTGGAGACGGAAACAAGGTTTGCGCAGAATTCTGTCAGGCCTGCGTTAAAGAGGTGCTCGGCCCCTGGCTGAGGGTGATTGAACCGGAGGAGAGGTAGGAATGTATGAAAGTGGAAAAGTGGAAAAGTGGAAAGGCAGAAGACACAGATCGGAGGATGAAGGAGGTAGAAAGATTATCCTGCCTCCTCCAGCAGACGCTTCGGTCTTGCAGTGACCACGCCCTCGGCTTACTTTTCAGTATGCAAACTTCGAACAACCAAGCGATTCGAGAGGATCGTTTGCGGGATTTGCGATATCCGGTCCATAAGATTGCGAACAGATTGCTGCCGTATCTTCAAGTTCTTCATGAGCAGTTTCATCCTGAGAAGATTATCTTATTCGGTTCCTATGCTTACGGGGAGCCCGATGAGCATAGTGATGTGGACCTTTTGGTGATCAAAAAATTGAATGAAAGCCCAATTGCAGCGGCAACCTCAATGCGTCGAGCCCTGAGACCCCTTCGCCATGCGGGTAATAATTTGCCTCTTGATCTTATGGTCCGCGATCCTGATGACTTGGATTCGCGAATTATTTCGGGAGCCGCCTTTCATTCAGACATTGTTCAGAATGGGCTGCGAGTCCTATGAAAACTGATGAGAACAACCCTCACGACTGGTTGCGATCCGGTGGCATCAGGTTGCGTTCTGCGGACCACCTGGTTGAAATTGAAGGCGTTACGGAATCCGCCATTGAGTTACTTCAAGAGGCGACGGAAAGATTTCTAAAGGCCTACCTCATCTCTAAAGGTTGGAAGCTGCGTCGCACCCACGACTTAAGTAACCTGATGGCTGAAGCGGTAGCGTTTGATCCATACTTTGCACGTTTCGAAGATTTTGCTGACTCACTAACGGATCAATTTTGGGCACAACACTACCCCGGTGGCGATCAATCCGGGCTGGGAGCCAACTACGAAGATCTGCGCACGCAGGCTGGAGAGCTCGTCTCACTTATCCTCAAAAACGTGACTCCTGAAGCAGCATAGCGTGGTGAGTAGAAATGTTGATGGCTTTGCCACTGTTCTTAGTTCCTTGTTGAAAGCATCTGATCCGCCCTGATTGAAAACAACCAAGAACCAAGAACATTCCCCGCACTGAGAGCTCCCAACGGTCCGCTGTCTACCGTCATCTGATCTTTCCACTTTCAAACCTTTCGACTTTCCCACCTTCCCCAC
>JBGTLQ010000189.1:0-2885 GCA_041744075.1 Terrimicrobiaceae bacterium | reverse complement strand
GCGCGAAGAAAGTTTTCGATACCCCGGCCCCAAACCGAACACCAAAGAGTCCGCCATTGTCAGCCTCGCAGACAGCATCGAAAGCGCATCCCGGTCCCTCGAACGCCCCACCCCACAAAGAGTCGATGATCTGGTCTCTTCCATCATCCAAGAAAGACTCAGCGATGGCCAACTCAACGAGGCCCCATTGACCCTCGCCGATCTGAAGCTAGTCGGTGACAGCTTTAAGAACACACTGGTGAACATGCTCCACGCGCGCCCCGCCTACCCCAAACGTGAGGAAAAAATTGCCTCCGCCGAGCGAAAGTCCGCAAGGCCCGCCGCGTGATCAAATCCAAGGCCGCTGACTTGAACAGCTCCTTGGCCCCCACCCCGGTTTTTGTTCTTCGCAACCGGCAACGAAAAATCACTTTTCAAACGCAATGGATCAAACACGTCGTGCAACAAGCCTTGCCTCAGTGCCTAGCCGCAGCGCTGCCGGACTCGCCCCTTGAAAGTCTGACCAGCATCGAAGCATCAATCATCTCTGATAAAAAAATCGCCTCCATCCACAACGTCTTTTTTCAGGACCCAACCCCAACCGATGTCATCACGTTCGATCACGGCGAAATCCTCATCGGCGCTGACACTGTCTCTTCCCAAGCTCCACAATTTTCACATACGCCCTCCGCTGAGGCCGCCCTGTGCATCATCCATGGAATCCTTCACCTCGGAGGGTGGAAAGATAAGACCAAAATAGAAGCCCTTCAGATGGCTCACCGGCAGAACGACATTTTTCACTCGGCTGCGGCGAATGCTCAACAGGCGTAGGTTTATGGACTGAAGGAGGGCCCTCTGACCGAAACGCTCAAAAGTCTTTTTGAAGCGTAAACAATTTTACCTTGGGTAGGGTCCTCTGCTACATTTCGAAGATTCATGACCAAAACCATCCATGCCATGGCTTCCAAAGATATCGCGCTTGCGTGGAGGACATGCCTTGGTGGGTGGAAGCCGCAGACACCGATCACGCTCATCGCGGGCTCTCGATCCGACCCGGCTTGGCAGGATTGGTTGGAATCCACATGGAGGCCAGTGCTTCTCCCTGCAATAGTATCGATTCACGAGGCTGCCATCGCAGGCCGTGCTCAGAAGTTAGCCGTCGAGGATCGCAAGGTTTCCGGAGACCTGTCAGCCTTTCAGTCTTCAGGAAGCCAACGGGTCGGTCGGGCATTCTGTGAGCGGTTTTCACGCACAACCGGTGACAAGCTTTGGCGGGGTTACTTGAGTCTCTTGGACGGCAAGGAAACCAACGGGCACTTGATCGTGTGCGTGGCGACCCGAGCCGCCAGATTTCATTTTTCTCCCTCCATGGCTGCTCTCCTTCTCTTGGCTGTCGAAACTCACGGGAGTGGCATTCCGTTTACCTCACCTCAATTTGCAGGTCTCATGGAAGAAGCCATGGCGGATATGCCTGCCCAATTTCTCAAAACTGCGTGATGGGTGCCCAAACCGAAGAATTGCCATTGCCGGATGTTCAGGACTCGCCCTCCTTGGAGTTGCCATGGAATGTGGTTGTCCACAATGACCCCGTGAACCTTATGAGTTATGTCACGTATGTGTTTCGGCTGGTTTTTGGATACACCAAGGAAAAGGCGCGTCGCCATATGATGGAAGTCCATCAAAAAGGGCGCTCTGTGGTCTGGAGCGGTCCCCGGGAACGTGCAGAGCTTTACGTTCAGCAACTTCATGGCCATCTCTTGCTGGCAACCTTGGAGCAGCCGTGACCTTTGCGCAAACCGCTGATGGGACTCTTGTTGTTCGCGGAATTCCCGAGCCCTTTCTCGAGATGCTCAAAGCCATTCCCCGTTGGAACGAGTCCTCGGGCCCTGAGGCAGAAGCCCGGCTGTTTCCTCCCCCCTCGACAAATGACGCGGGCCTCGTCAACGATTGGAAAGCGCACGTTCAACCAGATCTCTATGAGCTTTTTTTGGACTCGCGAAGCACCGTCCTCGCCGATCTGGGCTCTATTTCTGGCGAACCAGGAAATTTCTCACTAGATATCCCAATCCACCATGCCCCGGCTTGGCTGAATGCTTTGAATCAAGCTCGGTTGGCCATTGCGGAGACCTACAGCTTCACCGATAAAGAACTCTCCAAGCCCGCGCCAGCCAAACTGACCACCGCAAGGCAGATCGCCCGCTTGGAAATGGATTTTTTTGCGGCCATTCAGGAGTGGATCATTGATGGGGTGGAAGATGCCCCCCCTCAAGAACCAGAAGGCCCTGACCAGGACTGAACCTCCATGGGGCTTGGTTGATCATTAGCCATGGAACATTGCCAGGCCATCCTCGTTCGCAAATCCCGGTGGTCCGAGTCGAGCCTCCTGATCACTTGGGTGACCGATAGCTTCGGCACGCTCAAAACCTCAGCACGCGGGGCTCTTCGTGCCGGAAGCCCGTTCTCAGGCAAAGTGGACCTCTTCCACAGTGCCGAGATCACCTTCACCCTCTCACGAACAACATCCCTGCACTCCCTACGCGAAATCTCTCTCTCGAAACCCTTCGATGCGCGCCGCGCCACCTACCAAACGATTGCCCTCGCCTCCTACTTCTCCGAGCTTTGCGCCGCAGTCACTCCCCCCATGCAGCCCGCGCATGACTTCCACAACCTGCTAGCCCGCGCTCTAAACCACCTCGCCTCATCTCCCCCCACCCGCAAAGCCCTCGACCACTTCGAAAAAGAAACCGCCCGCCTGCTCGGCATCCTCGACCAAAGCGGAAAAACCTCCCCCGCCAGCGCCCTCACCCAACTCTGCGGCAAACTCCCCCCCAGCCGCCAAACCGCCCTATCCGTGTGCAACCATTAACCATTCGCATGATCCAGGTGGATCATCCAGACGGATAGCG
>JBGTLQ010000188.1:0-4346 GCA_041744075.1 Terrimicrobiaceae bacterium | reverse complement strand
GCGACTGGCGAAGGGCGAGAGTGGATGCGGAGACAGAAAAATGGAAGCGAATGGCGGTGGTTGGTTTCCAGTTTCCTACTTCAGCTTTTTCTTCCACGCTTCCACGATTTGGCGGATGGTTTCTTCGAGGCTGACCGTGATGTCCCAGGCGGGATAGTGGGATTTCATTTTGCGCAAGTCGCTGTAGTAGCAGATGTGATCCCCGATGCGGTTCTCGTCAATGTAGGTATAAACTTGGGGCTTGCCGCTGAACTTTTCTGCGAGCTGGAAGGCTTCCAGAATGGAACACGAATTCCCTTTCCCTCCACCAATGTTGTAAACCTCGGCGACGCGGGGGGCTTTGAGGAACTCCCAGATGAAGCGGGCCACGTCCTCGCTGTGGATATTGTCGCGAACCTGCTTGCCCTGATAGCCAAAGACCTTGTATTCGCGGCCTTCGAGGTTGCATTTGACGAGGTAACTCAGGAATCCGTGCAGTTCAACACCGGAGTGATTTGGACCAGTCAAGCATCCGCCGCGCAGGCAGCAAGTCGGCATCGAGAAATACCGACCATATTCCTGAACCATGACATCAGCCGCCACCTTCGAGGCTCCAAAAAGGGAGTGCTTGCTCTGGTCGATGGAAAAGTCCTCGGCAATCCCCTCGCTGTAGGTCGGGTCGGCGTAATCCCATCGGGTTTCGAGTTCTTTCAACGCAATCGTGTTAGGACGGTCTCCATAAACCTTGTTGGTGGACATGTGGACAAAGGGGGACTCCAGACAGGCTCTCCGGGCGGCTTCCAAAAGGTTTAATGTGCCGACGGCATTGGTGTCAAAATCATCAAAGGGGATCGCCGCGGCGCGATCATGACTGGGCTGCGCAGCGGTGTGCACGATAGCGTCCGGTTTCAACTCGGCAATGAGGTCCAGCACGCCCTGACGGTCCCGGATATCGAGTTCATGATGGGTATAATCAGGAATTTCCCCAGTCAACCGCGATTGGTTCCAGCGGGTGTCGCCTTGAGGGCCGAAAAAGACCGCCCGCTGGTTGTTGTCAACCCCATGGATCGTACAGCCCTGACGGGCAAGGTACAGGGCGACTTCGGAGCCAATGAGGCCGGAGGAGCCGGTGATGAGGAGTTTCATTAGATAAGCTAAAAGTTAAAAGGGTAAAGCGGAAAGAGGAAGATCGAAGAGTTCGTTGTTCGTGGTTCGGGGGAGTTTTAATGTTGAGTTTTGTTGGGCGGACCGGACATTGTCCGGCGGGATGGGCCGATGAGAAAGCTGCTCTGCAAGCGGGCTTGCGAGGCCGGATTTCATCAGCCTTCCGCTGCAAAGGCAGCGACCGCCCAGTAAAGCTTTTCTGTTGTCCAAACAGCGGCTACTTGTCGCGCCGAATGTCAGCAGAAGGTGGATTGTCCGCCGTTCAAGCATTCATTTGGTTTTTATGAGTGGTTTCACGTTTTCTACCAAAACCCGCCAACGGCGGCATGACCATTGTTCTATCCTCTCCCGTTATTTCTCCGGGATTTGGGTGATGCGAAGGATTCCTTTTTGGAGGTTTTCGCTACGGGAATCTTGAAGAAGGCGCGTGATTGCGTCCTCCGCAAGCCCATGGGTTTTGAGTTGGTCGCGCAGGCGCTGGAGATCAAAAGTGCGAACAACACGGTCCTCGGTTCGGCTGATGCGAAACCCTTCATGCTCCACGGTCTCAAGGTTCGCGTCCTCCATCAATTTGCGAACGAGGAGACGCTGCGCTTCATAGTCAGCCCCGGCATGCTCTTCGGCAGCCTTCATTTCCAATAATCGGGTGAGTTGTTCGGGAAGTGTCATAGGGTGGAGAGGAGTTTTCTATCTATGCGGGATATTCCCGAATGAATGACCACGAAACCTGCGCATGAGAGCCATCATCATAGGTCACGGTAAAATGGCTGCCGAGTTCTGGATCGACGGTCACACCAACAGGAAGAGCCTTGGTCTTTATCTTGTTGGATTTTCGTATGGAACTATGTTTCTCAAGGAAACAAAGTCCGTCTTCAAACTCGATGTCGAAGGCATCCTCCCAACCAAGGTAGCGCACATGGCGCAATCGAGAAAAAGCAGCCCGGCCATGCGGACGTTTGAGCGGATTGGAGATTTTCATATTTTTCCTTCGTCCTTTAATCTTTGCACGGTTTGGAGCAATTGGCGAGTGGCGAGCGGCGAGTGGCGAGTGGCGAGTGGCGAGTGGCGAGCGGCTGGACTGCGGGGAAGATCAAAGTTTACGAGAATTTTGATTCAACAATACGCTGTACCATTTTGCCTACTGCATCGCGCAAATCGGAATATCCTTCTCCAACTTCATCGAGATCTCCACCCGGGTAATGTTGCTCCCAAAACTGCTCTGTCAGGATTTGGCAGGGCTCAGCGAAGCAAGCAAACGAATCATCAAACTCGCAAGCGGATGCTAAGAGGTGACTCAAATCGTGTGTCTTAACGATCCTCCATCCGTGTGCTACCAAATATCCCTTTAAGTATCTCTCGGCAGCCTCTTGAAGTAGTTCCACGCCTGTCCATGATGCTCCAAACTGAGTGAACAGGGCGTCCGCTTTCTCCAAACGATCTTTTGCAAGCACATACCAAGCGCCAGGATTTGAAGGATCCGTAGTCATATGACTTGGAGGCCTCGGCGCATGATATCGCCGTAATAGGAATTGGTCTCTTCCCCCATTTTGCTGCTGTCTTCGGGTCCAGCGAGCAGAAGGTCAAAGGAGAAAGGGTCGCCTTCCCGTAAGAGGGGCCACCACGCGGCGCGCATCGCAACCTTGTCCTTAATCCGGCTCTGCTGGATGGGTTTAACAACCAAGAGATCTACGTCGCTGTGCTCATCCGGGTTCCCGTAGGCATACGATCCGAATAGAATGACCTGCTCGGGGTGGAACTGCTCTACGAGCACCTGAAGATATGGCAGGAGCCTGTCAGCTATCCGGTGGACGGGATATCGCGGGTCGCGCAGGACGTCTTCCCTGATCTGTGGTGTTTTCATGCGGCAAATCTAAAGCGGAGACAAAAAAGCTGAAAGTGAAAAGCGAAAAGTGGTTGGTGCCTTCTCACTGAGCGTCAATTACCTCGTAAATGACCTTTCGTAATTGGGTGAGTCTTTCAAGAAGAAGCAAGCCCTCCTTGCGTTTCACCGGGGGGCAGTCACCGGGGTATCTGATCTCAACAGCGAATGGCGCTAACTCGTCACAAAACACGCTGAAATCATCCAACCAAGACCCAGGTGCCAATGAAAGGAGATAAGTCAGGTCATGCTTTTTTTCAAAATGAATCTCTTGGGATGTCAGGTAGCCTTTCAAGAACTTTTCCACGGATTGCTGGATATGAAAAATAGCAGGCAGGACGACCGGGGATTGCTCCTTTAAAAGCCATTCTGCTGCCAAACGATCCTCCTCAGCTTTCTGAAGCCAGAGTTGAACTTCTGGACTCATTCTGTGTAAAGAACTATTCCCCGTTCGGCGATTTCCCGTTCCAAGGAGTTTATCCAGGTGGAGCGCTCCTCGAATCTGGTTTTGTGCCGAACAAGAATGTCTTTGGGGAATTTAAAATTACGGAGAGTTCGATACGCACGAGCCGCCTTTTTGAATACATGCTCACTATCGTCAGGAACAACAATGCACAGATCAATGTCGCTGCCATCCTCGGAAGCCGTGCCATTCGCCTGAGACCCAAAAAGATAAATCCTAATGGGATTCAGTTCATCTCTCAATTGCGTAACAATGCTTTGTGATTGCTCGGTGTTAAGGATCATGAAATGGAATCTAGGGTGAAAAAGGGGGGAAGAAAAGCTGAAAGGGAAAAGTGGAAAGCGGAAAGGCGCGTTGGGTTACTAAATGTCGTTGCAAATCATCCTATTTTTTCACATCAGCTTTCAGCTTTTTTATTTCCTCTTTTCAGAGGCATTTCTTCCAATGGTTGTGAAGATCGCGAGCAACTCTCGGAATTCCTGTAGTAAGGGAGGAGTGCCGGATACTTGGAGATGAGGGGACTCGCTGATCAGCTCCAGCCAAAACTCAGATTCCGAGGCCTCCTTGGTGGAGATACCGACCTTGTTGATAAAATCGTCTCGGGAGGCGCAGCCTGAAGGGGTCGGTCCCATATTTTATAATTTCTCCATGGGGGTTGTTTGTTCAGAAAGAATGGAGAGGAAGAATTGCCGCAAAAAGGCGCAGAAGACGCAAAGGGGGGGAGGAAAGTGGAAGATCGGAGAGTTCGTTGTTCGGAGTTCTTGGTTTTTTTGACAGGATTTGCAGGATTGACAGGAATGTGGTTCAGAGAACCGTGCTCATATGACTTGGATGCCTCTGCGCATGATGGCGGGTAGCGGG
>JBGTLQ010000187.1:0-2072 GCA_041744075.1 Terrimicrobiaceae bacterium | reverse complement strand
TCAATCAAGTCACTTTACCCCGCAGCCAATTTCCGGCGATAGGCGCGTTCTTCCTCCGTGGGTTTGTCAATTTGATCAAAGAGTCCCGACCAACTGGCATCGCTGCAGTAGAATTCTTCGTCGGAGAGGTCCCCCGCGTCGTAGCGCCGCCATCCGCCATCCAAAATTCCTGCTCCCTCCCCGCCACCCGCCCCCGGCTCAGGTTTATGATTGATTTTTCATTGGGCGGAACTCTGCCTTGAGAAATCCAGCGAGCCGGATATTCTAAATTGATGACCACACTGGAAGAAATTGAAGAGGCCATCGCCCGGTTGCCCACCGCGGAGGTGGAGGAGTTGGCGGCTTGGTTGGAACGACGTGGGAAGACCTCGGCGGTGCCTGAGCCGGATTTCTTGGCTCGTGCAAAAGCGGTTTGGGGAGACAACCCCCAGGGCAAGTCGCTGAGTGAACTGGTGGCTAAGGGCAGAGGGTAAGCCGTGCTGTAACTCGACACGGGCTGCTTGGTGAAACTCTATTACCCTGAGCCGGAGAGTGCCGCGGTAGCAAAAATCGTTGTTGGCGAGGTCATTATCTTTACAGACCTCCATGACTTGGAACTCACCACGGCCATGCAACTCAAGGTTTTTCGGGGAGAGGCAAAGCTGGAGCATGTCAAAGCAGCACAGGGACTGGTGCGCGAAGACCTGGCCTCAGGGAAACTTTGGAGACCTGTTGCGTCGCTCCCTTTGACTTGCCAGCCATGAGTTCCTTCCTCATGCTCTGAAACGTGAACGAACGAATCCAGATCGACCCGAAAATTTGCCATGGCAAACCCGTGTTTCGAGGAACTCGTGTGCTGGTATCTGTCATCTTGGGAGCCTTGGCTGCCGGTGATACCAAAGAAGTCATTTTCGAAGATTACCCCGCGCTCACCGAGGATGATCTTTCTGCGGCGCTTGAGTTTGCGAGCCAACTGACAAACTTTCAGGAACACCCTTATCATGCGGCTGCATGAATTTTCGGCTCGACGAGAATTTTCCAAAATCGGCTGTCATTTTTTTGCATGACACAGGTCATTCCGCCGCCCGGTCGATAGACTTTATCGGTCAGGGAGCAGAAGATGTGGCGGTTTTTGAGTTGGCTCAGCACCGCAAAGCGATCCTGCTCACCACGGACAGGGATTTCTTTCATACGATTCCATATCTCTTTCCTGAGCATAATGGAGTCGTTGTGGTTGCACTCAAGCAGCCCAAAAAGGGCCGCCATTTTTTCGAAGCTCCAATGGATTTTGGACAAACTGGCCCCAATGGATTTTCACAACCGGGTTTTCCAATTACGTGACAACACCTGGATTGCCATTCCACCGCTCGTGAATACCAGTCTGCAACAGCCCGACTGAATCCACCTGCGGATTTGATGCAGTGGCCCTCCCCGTAGCCGTCAAGAAACCGGGGGAATGGGACAGGAATGTCCCATCTCCGTTTGGAGGGACGCGTTCCACCGCGTCCGGGGTTCGTAGTGAACTCGGTCGATCTTGCGGCCCCCAATCCGGTCATTCCGCTTGCCCCAATCAAAAATCAACAATCCAAAATCATCAGCCGAGCAAAGCGAGACAGATTGCCAAAGGCAACCCAAAGGGCGAGTCTTCGAGTCAATCGTCAATCTGCCCCCCTCTGTCCTCTGTCCTCTGTCATTTGCAATCCCCTTTCCTTCTGGCTTCGGCAGTCGAAGTGTGCGACAAGACATTCATGAAGAGCCTCGTCGTTACGCGTGATCCTGAGATTCTCGGAGCGACCCCCGTTTTTGTGGGAACACGGGTGCCAGTTCGCAATTTGCTGGATTGCATCGAAGGCGGATACACCATTGATGAGTTCTTGGAGGATTTTCCTACCGTGAAAAAGGAACAGGTTCTGACCTTCCTTGAAGACACCAAAGCGGATTTGGAATTGCCGGTTGAAGCATGAAGCTCATCCTCGACGAATGCCTTCCAAAACGCCTGACCCGCGAATTGCCAGGGCACGACTTGATTACCGTCCCATGGCAGGGTTGGCGGGCATGCAGAATGGAGAGCTCCCCCAAATCCTGAAAGCCCT
>JBGTLQ010000186.1:0-19383 GCA_041744075.1 Terrimicrobiaceae bacterium | reverse complement strand
CAGGACACTGGGCAAGGCCTATTCGTATCGGCCCCAGCTTTATCCCTCCGGGTTGTTGGCCCCTCTGGAGATCGCATAAACTGAACATCAGAGCTTGGCACCCGCTCTGGCTCGGACCAACTCTGGAACGTTTGAGGTCTTATCGAGTTTGTAAGAATACTTGGGTTCAAACACCTTGTCATCGCCCTTGCTGCGTTTACCAGTGCAGTCCTTGAAGATGTTTCCCTTGCCACGCAGTCGCCCGTTGTCCTCCGCGAAAAAGGGATTTCGTATGGACTGATAAAAATTGTTCTCGCTGAGGATTTCGGCATCTCGGCGCGCATTGGTTGCGTAGTCGTTGCCCTTGCAATCAAAAAAATTGTTATACATGTGAATTCTCGCTTTTTTGGAGGAAGGCATTCGGGAGTGACAATTCTTGGCAAACCAATTGTGGTGGAGAGTCACATGCGCCCGACCTTTGGCTTTCCGTTTTTCAGGTCCGTAGATCAGCATCACCAATCGGTGTTCCAATTTGCTTGAGGAATACTCGAACTTGCACCAGGAAATCGTGATTCGGTCGGCTCCATGAGACATATCAATGGCGCCATCGGAACAATCTCTCAGGGTGCAGTTGGTGATCCAGACATCTTTCCCCCCACGAACGGTGATCCCATCAAACCCCTCCGCTTTTTTGCGCTTGGTAGGATTCGAAATGTGGAGGTCGCGGATAATGACGTTTCTGGCTCCCGCCCCAACAAAGAGAGTTCCAATGAGCGATGGTTTGCTGCCACGGCCTTGAATGGTTTTGTTGGAGCGAACCTGCACGGTCCCTGTGCGGAGTTGACCGTTCACAGAAATCACGAGGGGCTCCTCGGATTCTGCAAACGATCGGAGTTCCTCAGCGGTGGCAGCTGTCACTTCCCGCCCCCCGGCTCCCCCGGTAACACCTTCGGCAAAACCGCCACTTGCAAATCCCACCAAGGGAGAACCTAAAATGAGAAGCGCCGAGAGAGAGGAAATGAAAAATCGCATGGACCGTCACTGTTCCACACCTTTCCACAAATGTCCAAGATCCGCGAAAAGTTCAGCGTGAAGTCCGGTCAGCGTTTTGCCGAGGTCTCAGAGAAAAAGCGAGCAACCGTAGGATCGGCGGCGAATCCGACCAAGGGCGGCTCGCTCAGCAGCGAATTGAAGAGATCACTGGAAAGCAGCCCTCGCACAGCACCCAGAAACTCAGCCGCTTTGGCGGCATTCCCTGCCTGCAGCTCGATCGTCGCCGCACCAATTCCCACATTAGGCAGAGAATGAATAGGGGAAATTTCCAAGCTCTGATTGATCTCACGCAATGCCCGCTCAGAATGACCGGCCTGCAACAGAGCAAGGTAATACCGCCCAGCCGCATAATTGTTTTGCGGCTCCAATCCAAAAGACTCTTCAAAAAGTGCGATGGCTTGATCGTGTTTGTTCTGGAGTTGATAAACCGAGGCCAGGTTGATTTTGTCCGGGACACTCTGTGGGTTGAGCTCAAGGGCTCGCAGAAAACATTGCTCCGCCAGCTCCAAGTCGCCCGTACGATGGGAAACAACCCCACGCATTCTGCTCAATTCGACCTCGGCAGCATCCAACCGTCGCTTGGCTTCATCGTAATTCCCGCGTTTGATGTCAATCGTGGTGGAGTCCAACCAACCGTTCTCCACCGTCTGGAAGGGCATCACGGATTGCCAGGGAGGAATAGGCTGGCTGGAGTAAGCAGCCGCCATGGAAATCACAGGGCGAACCTCCTCCTTGCTATGACGGATCACAAACATGGTTCCTATGCCGCCACCGGCGGTTAAGATAATGGCAAGAATGATGAATGCATTCCGCCGCTCTGCGGCAAGGCGAGGATCGTTCCACCAGGAGAGGCGGCTCTTGTTTCGGAGTCTGATCATAGTGTTGTGGGGAGATGGGAAAGGTCGGGGCGCATCAGGTTGAAATTTTTGAGACGCCTCATAGGAATCATACAATCTTCAATGATAAATGATTGAGCGACACAAGAATCTGGGGGGGGTACAAACCTATACGTAGTTGACTACGCGTTAGATGTTATCGCAAGGAATAATCTCGGGAATTTTTGAGAAAAATCCAAGAGAGTCAGGGTGTCGATTGACGACCTGGGACAAAACGCAAAACCATCACAAAGGAGATCACCACCAGAACCGCACTGAACCACATGATCACCTGCAAACCATCCAAGTAGGATTGTGTGACGATGTGCGCCAAGTCACCCACCTCTGCGATGGTATGATTTTGCAGGTGCAGCTGATGAATGTTCTGCGCTCCAGCCATCACATTCCCTACGGCGGTCTCCTCGGATGGGGTGAGGGTGACACCTTCTTTGGCAAAAAGATGCCGGAGTCGAAGTGTGCTCACAGCGGTGAAGATGGCGGTATTGACCGCCAACATAAATGCGGAACCTGCGAGTTGGCACATGAACGTGATCCCGCTCACCAAGCTGGCTTTTTCGGTTCCTGCGGTCTCGATAGCCCGGGCACTCACCGTGGGAATCACGGCTCCAACCCCAACGCCAAGCAAAATAAGCAAGGAATGAAATGGCAAAAAGGACGCCCCCGGACCGACCAAGCCAAGCAGCACGGAGGCGAGGCCTGCACAGATCAGCCCAACGATCAGCAAGGTTCGCGTTCCAAAAACTTTGGTGAGCGGACCGCCAAAATAGGAAACCACCCCGTAGCTTAGCATAAAGACCACAACCCGCAGGCCGGCCGTGATGGGATCGTCACCCAGAAATTTCATGGCGAACTGGGTGAAGTAAAGGAGGACGATAAAAAACAGCTGACAGATCACCATCACACAAACGCAGAGGGTTTGAAATTCGCGGCTGCGCATCAGATCGAGTGGGACCAGTGGTTCGATCGCACGTTTTTCGATGAACGGGAATGCCGCCAAGAACACGATCGCTAGCGCTGAGAGAGCAAGAATCTTTGGGTCGGTCCAGCCCCAGGCTTGCACTTGGTAAACAACAATCATGAGGGCAACCAAACCACCGGTGAGTGACACCATGCCGGCGTAGTCATTGTGAGGTCGTGGGCCACTGTGTTTGACATCCTTGGGCACACTCCAGAAGGTGATCACCATGGCGAAAAGCGCCATCGGTACGTTCACCCAGAGCACCCATCGCCATGAAAACCATTCCGTGAGCGCACCTCCTACAACCGGGCCTGCCGCGTTTCCCAAGGAGCAGGTTCCAAAAATCAAGCCGAGCGCAAATCCGCGTTTTGCATCACCCACGGCGGCACAGGCCATCCCGATCATCGCAGGCCACAACATCGCCGCACCCAAGCCTTGGAAGACCCGGAAACCAATCACCGAACCTCCACTCCATGCCATTCCGCCCAGCAGGGAGGCCAAGGCGAAGATTCCCATACCAATCAGAAAAACCGTTTTCCTCCCATAAGCGTCCGCCACTTTTCCACCAGCGACCATCAGCACAGCAAATGCCAGCACGTAACCGTTGATAACCCACTGCACACTGACAAAGTCCAGATGGAACTGTTGTTCCAAGGCGGGTAGGGCCAAGTCCACGGAAGCAAAGTCCAGTGCGATGGCAAGGGCTCCCATCACGATGGCGGCGTAGATGAAGACGTTTTTGCTCACGATGCCCAACCTTCCTTGGTCAGAAATTCATCGCAAGCGTTTTCTTGATCGCAACTGATGCATCCTGCGGAGAGATGGAGAAAGAATCGACTTCCCCGAGGTTTTTGTTAATAAGATCCAGATGCCCGGCCCCCGCCGCAAAAGAAAAACTCAAAAGCGCCTGGATCTGGTCGCTGGCGGCGTGTTGCCTGCGACGGTTCCCAAGCGCTGGGTCAAAATGCTGGTCGGGCTTTTTCTGTTGATTCCCTGCGGGATTCTTGCACAGACGTTTTTCACCATCTTTGCGAAAGCCACTGTTCATCATGGGTTTTGGATGAGCGAGGAGTTTTGGTTCTTTTCGCTTGGCGTCATTCTCTGGATGGTGGCATTCGCCGGGCTGCCCAGACCGTTGTGGCTGTATGTGTTCGGCCATGAACTCACCCACGCCCTTTGGGTTCTGATGCTTGGTGGGCGGGTGCATCACTTTCGTGTGACAAGAAGTGGTGGGCACATTCTGGCAGATCGCACGAACACATGGATCGCACTGGCCCCTTACTTTTTCCCAATTTACAGCGTGCTTGTGATTGGCATTTATGGGGGGCTTGCTTTGTTTATGGACGTGGCTCCCTACCGTCAGTGGTTGTTCGGTTTGATTGGTGTCACTTGGGCGTTTCATCTGACGTTCACGTGTTGGATGATCCCCAAAGGCCAGCCAGACCTTCACTATGGAGGCACCTTTTTTTCCATCGTGCTGATTGTCCTGCTCAATCTCTTGGTGTTGTCACTGATGCTCATCGTGGCTTCCCCTCAAGTGACTTGGCTTGGTTTTGGCAGGGAGCTTGTTGGGAACGCGATGGAATTTACCGTGGGTTTCACGATGGTTGTGAATCAGATGTTGCGGTGAGTGATTCGGACGGGCGGAGAAGGTTTCTTGGTGCACTCTTTCGGGAATGTGAGGGCACCATCCGGTTTGACCGATGGATGCAGGAAGCGCTTTACCACCCGGACTTCGGCTATTACACCGCTTCCATCCGGGACATTGGACGACACGGGGATTTTACCACGTGGCCGGTTCTTGAGGACTCTTTGGCTGAGGGAATTGTGCGTTGGTTGAAGGCGCGAAAGCCAACAGGCAAGCCATGGAACGTGATTGAGATTGGAGCTGGAACTGGAGCGTTAGCGCATGCGGTGCTGAAGCGCCTTGGACGCTGGAAAGCCCCCAATTACCACATCGTTGACATTTCCCCGGTGCTTCGGGAAAAGCAAAAAAAACTCCTCCGCTGGAGAAATGTGTCATGGCATGGGGAACTCCAATCGGCACTACATGCCGTGGGCGGTCACGCATTTCTGATCGCGAACGAACTCATTGATGCCTTCCCATGCAGGGTCTTTCGCCGATCAGACTGGGGATGGGACGAATTGTTTATTGGACTTAGCAATGGCCACGTCGTCGAGGTTTGGAAAACAACCGAACAATTGCCGGATTCCTCGACCTTCGAACACGATTGGAAGCAAGGACAGCGCATCGAAGTCCAGGAATCGTTTGGTCACTGGCTTCGCCAATGGGGGACTACTTGGAAAGGCGGGGAAATGCTCGCCATCGATTACGGTGACACGGCACCCGACATTTTTCGAAGGTGCCCCAACGGAACGCTGCGGGCCTATGCTCACCATCAGCGGGTGGAGGGGCCGGAGCTTCTCGAGGGATTCGGTCGCCGTGACATCACCTGTGATGTGAATTTTTCCGATGTTGCCAGGTTCGCATTCCAAGCTGGAATCACCCACCGACCCACGACGGAACTGGGAGCATTTCTGGAAGAGACAGGGACTGAGCAGCTTCGTACCGAAGGGGGAGCCAGCAGTCAGTTTCGAGTGATGGAATTGCTGCCGTCAATCTCTACCACAGTTGACAAGGGCACAAGCTACTCAGAGAGGGCCTTCACTTCTTGAGGCTCGGGGATTGGTGGATTCAAGAGGGATTTGAAGGGTTCATTGGTCAGAGCGTTCGTGAAGGCCCCATCAGCGGCAAAAAGCTCACGAACGTTTCGGCCCCCAAGCTGAATGGATGTTTCTGCAGCGGCGAACGATTCATTTGTTTTGCCGTCAGCCATAAAAGCCCTCGCCATGATATAATGACTCATAGGATTTTCTGGTTCTGCTTTTGCGAGCAGGGCAGCGGCTCGAACGAACGTGGACTTCATTCCGGCACCCTCCGTAAAGCTGGCCAACGTTTTTAACACCGGTGGGCGGTTGCTGAATGTTTGAAGGCCAGCCTCAATATAGTCCGTTGCCTTGTTGGTCTCTCCCAATGATGCAAAAATGCCCAGCAATTGAATGAAGGAATCTTCATCATCCGGCTTCTCCTTCAACTTGGCTTGTAGTCCTTGCATTTCGGCGTTTGAGGTTTTCCGTTGTTCGGACATCACAGCGAGTTGCACAATAGCCATACTGTTGGGATCCAAGACGTAGGCCTTCTCCAACAACACACGTGGCGTCTCAAAATCATTCTTTTCCCAAAAATTTTTGCTCAAGGCATAGAGGACCTCGGGGTTCGCCGGCCAGAGCTCCAAGGCTTCGAGATACGCCCGCTCGGCCTCCTCTTCCATGTTGCGGTGTTGATAAATATTGGCGATCGAACCCCGCAGCTTTGAAAACGAGCGCTGGGCATCAAGGTCCTTGGCATAATTCGGATCTTCGAAAAGTCGATTTTTGTAATCAGCCCAAAACTGAAAATCTTTCTGAACAACTTCCTTGGAAATTTCGTCAACTTTCTCGTTTGTGAGTTGGTAAATCAATCCATGGGGCAGGGCGTAATCGTAAGTCCACCTAAGAGGAAAGCTTTCCTCAACAAAGATTGCGTGTTCATCGCGGTTCTGCTCCCAGATCCATTTAAGGACGGAACCAAAAACGATCACGCTGATATCCGTTTCGACGGGTGAATCAGAATCGGCAGGAGGCTTCATGGCCGCCTCAATGATTTCCTTCACTTGCTCACGTGTTGGAAGCACGAGTGGTTTCTCGGGGTAGGTATCGTCCCGGCCCAACCAGCGCTCAAAGGCGTTTTTTGGTTCCGGGCGCCCCTCCCCGTAGTGGTCGCGGATGTAGTTCATGTAGAACTCTTCACCAAGCGCATTTTGTGTGATGATATACAAGTCTCTGCGGTCAAAGTCGGGATCCCGTTTGTGTTTGGGAGGCTGCCCGCTCTCGCCAAGAATCATGTAAGTGGGAACAAACCGACCGGGATCGGTTCCACCAAATACGATGCTGTCTTTGGGTAGATCCTTCAACATGTCGTAGCCAAACATCCATCCAAACCAGCGGTCCCTTTGGGAGGCAACCGGTTCGCTGCCAAGAAAGGTGAAAATTGGCAGAACCAAAAGCAGGGGTGCCATGACAAAATAGATCATCCGTCGCCGCGCCAGAAAGGCGATAAGCAGCCCGGTCCCAAGTCCTGACAACAACGCATAAATCAGGTTGGTGTAGGTGTGATAGGGCATTTGAACCCACCACCCAGCCACATCAATCTTTGCAGCGTCCAACGCGGGCTGAAGAAAAGCCGCCAGGACAAACGCAAAGTGCAGGCAGTAAATCCACGTTCGCTGGGGAAGCGGACATCGCAGAATGAAAAGAATCGAAGCAAAATAACCGATGAGCGAGAATGGCGTGAAGGCCTTTGCCAACTGCTGCCAGAAAAAACCGATCCACATTTGCAAGGCCTGCAATCGGCTCTCCGATTCAACACGGGGGGCAGCAGTCGCCCCTTGCTTGGCCGTGCCGGTGCCCATCAAACGCCCCAGCACCGTAAGACTTTTTTCTGAGAGACTCCCACTGTACTGGGAACGGTTAATGGAATAAAAGAACCCTTTCTGGTCACGGGCGTATCCCCAGTTCATCGGGGGATTGGTGGATGACGCAATGGGCATATAAGCATAGGGCAACAAGCCCGCTCCCACGGCAAAAGGCAAAAAGGCAACAAGCTTCCAGCGAATCCGTAATCGCCTAAACCACACAAAAACGGCGGCACCGACCACCACCACATAAAACAATCGGATGGCCGTTTTTAAAACTTGCGGGTCCTCGGAAAGAATTGCGAAGCCAAGATACGCCAAGAGCGCGGTGAGCGTGCTTGCAAAAATCCAGTCGGGCAGTGCACGCCGCCGAAGAAGCAAGATCAACAAAAATGGCAGAGGTGCCAACGTGAGCGTCAAATGATGGTTGCTGAAACATAGCGCCAGCGTAAAAAACGCGCTGAGCATCAACTTGTCATGGGAAGGATTTCGAACCCACCCATAAAGCAACGCCAAATACACCGCGACGAGGAGGGCATGCAGAGAATACACCTCGGCAATCACAGACTGCGACCACATGGACACGCTAAAGGCCAACATCAAAGCAAACGCAATGCCCACAATCGGCGGCAGGAAACGCAATGTCCCCTTCAGATCTTCACCAAGGAACCACAAAAGCAGATTTGTCAGAATCCCCGCCGCCATCGCAACGGCCAGAGCCCCGCACACCCCGCTGAAGAGATTGATCTCCCATGCCGCATTCCCCAGCGGTAGAAGCTGAAACAGCCAGGACAGTAGAGTCCAAAGCGGATAACCAGTGGGGTGCGGTACGCCGAAATGCTGCGCCGCAACAATAAATTCGCCCGAGTCCAACAAGGTCACATTCGGAGCTGCAGACCAGGCATACACCCCAAAGCTGACCACCCCGGAAATGCCCCCCGCAAGAAGCTCCTGCTTGTGAGATCGCCACCAGTTCATGCGCAATAACCGGCAGTAACCACTAAATCAAAAATTTTACCGACGGACTTGGAACCCATGATTTGGCGAATTTCATTTTCGGCAGCATGATGACTTTGTGCCATTCCTGCAAAGAAACTTTGGGTGAATTTCTCCAAAAACATGTGGCAAGCTGACGCGTCAGCGTTCCCCCCCTGGTGCATCAGATCACGTTGGTTCAGAGGCGGACAAACATTATCGCGAATCATGCAACACGTTGCTTGCATTAATCGATTTCTCACAGCAGACAAACACTGTCTTGACCTTTGAATTGTAAATCCGGCAGAGCCTGATCAAATCGAGCCCGATATGATTCTTTTGATCGTTTATGTGCTCATAGCACTTGTGATTTCTTTTATTTGCTCGCTGTTGGAGGCCTGCCTTCTCACCATCACGCCCTCGGCAATCAACAACGCGAAACAGCAGGGTCATCGCTGGGCGTCTTTGATGGAGACCTACAAAAACAACATCGACCAACCCCTCTCAGCAATCCTGACCCTTAACACGGTCGCCCACACCATGGGGGCTGCAGGTGCCGGTGCCCAATATGCCCGCGTGTTTGGAAACACGGGAGAAGCCATTTTTGCGGGTGCGCTGACTTTGGCAATTCTGGTGCTCACAGAGATCATTCCAAAAACATTGGGCTCCCGTTTTGCTCTTCAGTTGGCTGGAGCCACCGCATTTGTTTTGCCAATCATGATCACCGGCCTGGCTCCTCTGGTGTGGTTATGCCGTCAGGTGACGCGCTTGATCACGCCTGCGGACCAGAGCAGTCAGGCGATGCACAGGGATGAACTCCTTGCTATGACACGGCTTGGTGAAGAATCCGGTCAATTGGACAAAAGTGAGAGCGATTTTGTCCACAATCTGATTCAGCTTCATTCCACAACAACGGCGGACATCATGACGCCATGGCCTGTCGTTTTTACGTTGCCCGAATCGATGCCGCTGACAGAATTTGTTGAAATTATCGAGGACAAACCCTTCACCCGGATTCCCATTTACGGCGATGATCCAGATGATATTCGCGGCTTTGTGATTCGTGGTGAGGTCTTGCTGGCTCATCTCAAGGACGCGACAGATATGGCGACTTTAGAGAGCGTGAAAAGACCTTTAGCCGCCGCAGTGAAATATGCTCCCGTGGATGTGACGTTTCGCCGATTTGTCGCCGAGCGCCATCAGATCCTTCTTGTTGTCGATGAGTTTGGCACCAATATCGGCCTGCTCACTTTTGAGGATGTGATTGAAACCATCTTTGGCATTGAGATCATGGACGAAAAGGACAAGGTCGCCGACCTCCAACTCCACGCTCGCAAGCTTTGGAAGGAACGCGCCAAAAAAATGGGCATCACGATTGATGAAGATCCCCCAGAAGCTGTGAGATAAAAACCAGCCGGCAGTCGGGTTCGAACCGACGACCTGCCGATTACAAATCGGCTGCACTACCACTGTGCTATACCGGCGAAGGATGGATAAAATATCTTCACAACCCACGAGGATGCAAGACAAAGGATTCTGCAAAATCCGCAAAAACCTCAGAGTCGTCTGCGTCTCTGACGAGCGGGGCAGTTTTTGAGCACGTTTCATGAATGACTCTCGAAGTCAGCAAGGCTCGCATAGCTCGTGTCGCTTTGGCCGGGGAGAGGCTGGGGTAAGGAAGGTTCATTCCCAGAAGAAGGCGGGCAATCCTCGCAGCGTTGTCAGGTTGATCGTGGGCCCGAGGGACCACCAATTGGGGAATCCCTGCCGCGATGGCTTTGGCGGTGGTTCCGATTCCCCCATGATGAACCACGGCACGGCATTTCGAGAACAGGATATCGAATGGAGCATGGGAAATGGCCAGACCGTTGGGGGGGAGGGATTCGTTAGGGGGTTCGGGACCCACAATAAGAAACGGCAGGTCGAGACGGCGAGAAGCCGAGATGGCACAGCGGTGAAAACGGCGAGTGTCAAAATTCGCTGATCCGTGAGTCCAGAGGATGGGATTTGGACAGGCGTGCAGGAATTTTTGCAGCTCTGGCGCAAGCTCTCCCTCGGAACGATCCAAAGGGAATGCAAATTGATGAACTCTGTCCGGCCACTCGGGTTGGGGCTTCGCAAACCAAGAAGGGGTCATGAGCGCCACCCCATCGCCAGCAAGGATAATCTCACGATAAACATCCCGAACCGGTCCAAGGGACAACTCAGCACGAAGGGAGTTGATTGGCTTTCTAAGAGTGGAATTCAAAATTCCGTCAATCGCGCGAAAGGCCAGATGCTTGATCGCCGCAGGTGCCGCTGGAAACCATTCCAATCCATGGGCAAAGACCGGGCAGTCGCCAATACTTCGAAGGATCGCAGGCTGCATATGAACTCGGATGGTCGGGATGCCCTCAGCTTCTGCCGCAAAAGCTGCGGCAAGCCCAAGGGTGGAGGAAATGACGAGGTCCGGCTGGATTCCGCTCTGTCGATAGGCCGCAAGAAATTCCTGATAACTGGAAAGCATGACAGAAGCCACGTGGGCGGACCCAGTCATAGGATGCCAAAACTTGGGGTCCCGGACCATGGCATCGAAATCACCGGCTCTTCCCACCGCCGTCCAAGGTAGGCCAACTCTCTCTGCGAGGAAACCATACTTTGGGGGAAGGAGCAGGTGGGGAGCATGTCCCCTCGATGCGAGAACCGAGGCGGCCCAGATGAGCGGATTCACATCGCCCTCGCTGCCAAAGGGGGAAATCAGAACATTCAAAGTCAGAAACAGCGAGGGTTGGATTCCTTAAAAAGCACTTAGGCGTTCAACAATTCGAGAAGCGTGGCTGCCTCAACGGCAAGGAGATTGGGGTCATCACCTGGGAGAAACTCCAGCAGCACATCGGGCTGCAACCCTGCCATGCGAATACGATCCAGATACCTGATCCAACGGTCACGGCCTTCAGCAAGAGGAAGCCTGGTCGATGGATCGGGCCACCAGTGGAAGGCATGCACATTTAGCAGCCGAGGAAGGGTCACTTCCAGAGACGCAAGAGCTTCTTCCACACCAACCCCATTCGGAGGTTGCCAATACGAATGAATGGCATCATGCAAAGTGTCGGCATAAAGTTCTGCGGCAGATTCCGGGGTATCGGTGAGCGTGTTGGCATGACATTCATAGGAAATCGAGAGCCCGGAGGCCGATGCCAGTTCGGCAGCTTGAAGTGCTGCCTCCACCACAGTGGCCCGATCTTCCGCTGTGGCTTCCGCAGAGTTTTGCGTTCCAGCCCAGACCCGAATGGTTGGTGCTCCAAGCGCCACGGCGGTTTCAACAACCGATTCCACACTGGGTTTCCCTCCAGCTCCCAGTCTCAAATACGAACCATAGGAAGAAACACTGAGTCCATGATCAACCGTAAGTTTTGCAGCTTCACGGGCTGCTGCGAGGTCACCATGGGGGACATGAATATCCCCCCCCCATTCAATGCATTCCAAGCCGGCCTCCGAGGCCACTCGAACAATTTCAAGGACAGAAAGTTTGCGAAAAGTAACAGAAACAAGACCTGATTTCATGCGTGGAAAAATGTTAAGCCATCCGATCGAGCATGTGACGGGTCACAGCATGCTTGAGGGGTTGGCCTTCGAAAAAACGATGAAATTCATCCACCATCCAGCGCCCCATGCGAGTGACCTCGCCAAACATGCTGCCGGCGATGTGGGGTGTGACAATGGCATTTGGCAAACGGAAAAGTGGAGAATCCTTGTCAGGAGGCTCCGGGTGGGTGACATCAAGAATCGCGGTCAGATCCGGGCGTTGGGCAAGCGCTTCACAAAGCTCCGGCTCATTGATGACAGCTCCCCGCGAGGTATTTATCAGGGTCGCCCCTTGCTTCATGCTTCGCACGAGATTCCCCGTGATGAGGCCTTCTGTCTCAGGAAGCCAAGGCGTGTGAAGACTGACAACTTCACACGTTGAAAAAATTTCCTCCAACGAAATCAAGCTCACACCAAGCTCCTGGGCCGCCTCGGGATCGGCAAAAGGATCGAAAGCCAGAAGGTCCAACTCAAAAGGCGCAAGCTTGCGAGCCACGAGCTTCCCAACTGCGCCCAATGACACAAGACCCACCTTGGCGCGGTAAGCGCCGGCCACCTCCAAATCGTGGCCAAAACGCCGGGTCTCAGTTACCCTCCGCGAGTAGGTCCAAAACTGTTTCAAACTCAAAAGAACCGTCGCCAGCGTGTACTCAGCCACAGGCACCGCGTTCGCAGCCCAGGCGCTTGAGATCACGATCCCGCGGTCATAGGATTCAGGCGTCGCAAAACCCTTAACGCTCCCAGCCGCGTAAAAAACCGCTTTCAAACACGGTGCCGCCTTTAGAAATGGCTCATCCAGTTTTGGCATCCCCCAGGTGGCAAAAATCACCTCCGCTTTCGAGAGGTCCGCTGAACGGGAAGTCAGGTCAGAGGCATCGGCATCTTCGCCAAGCACCTCACAGCGATTTCGAATTTCTGTGCGGAGGTCTTCTGGAAAGGCCTGCTTGAGATGGATCTTGGAGCCTATAAAAATCGCAGAAATCATTTCCTGAATGTCTTAATCGGGATTGGCCATCAGAGCGAGGGATTTTCAAAAAGAGAAGGTTGGACTCCAGTCGATTGAGCAAACAGGATAATTGGCCAATGCCGAAAAAGATCAGCCTGGAACGCCAACAAACCCACAACCACCAACTTCTGGTTCAACGGTGGAAGCGAGTGGCGCGCAAAGCGAGACTGAAGCTTGGTGTGCTGAGCCGAACCACCACGGGAATTGAAATCGTCTATCTGCAATCCCGCTCGGAACTTCCGAGCCGGCCGTCACTTTATCTCTCAGCCGGCATCCATGGAGACGAACCAGCGGCCACGGAGGGCTTGATTGAATGGGCTGAGGCGGAAACCGAATTTCTCAGAACAACCAATGTCCTGATTTTTCCCTGCCTGAATCCTTGGGGTCTGCTCTGGAATAACCGTTTCGATGAAAAAGGCCGAGATTTGAACCGCCTTTACCACTTGAATACTGTCCCCCGCATCCGTGCCCAAAAGAAGCTGATCAGAGGCCTACAGTTTGACCTCGCAATTGCCATGCATGAGGACTATGACGCCACAGGCGTCTACATCTACGAGATCCCAGGCGAGTCCCCGTTTCTCGGCGAAAAAATACTGGCCGCCGCCTCAAAATTTATGCCCGTTGAAAGCCGCAAAACGGTGGAAGGCCGTCCCTGCCGGGCTGGCCTCATCCGCCGAAATATCCTTCCGGGAGAATTCACCGAATACCCGGAGGCATTATTCCTTCACTTTGGGCACAGCCGTCGGACCCTCACGTTTGAGAGTCCTTCGGAGTTCTCGATCCATGACCGCGTCAAGGCCCAAGTCGCCTGCTTGCAAACCATTCAGCGTTTTCTGATCGCCACCAACCTCTCCAGACCATGATCGAGTTAAACAGCACCCAACAAGCCGCAAAGGCCCAATTTGAAAGTCGCAGCAAAAACTATGGCAAGACCCATATCCTTGCCGATGTCTCCGATGTCGCTGTGGTGCTCGACACTCTGGATTGGCCTGCAGGTTCGCCGGCCTTGGATGTGGCAACCGGGGGCGGGCACACGGCTGCCTACTTGGCAGCTCGGGGATTGCAAGTCATGGCCGCTGATATTTCGCCTGCCATGACAGAAAACGCCGTTCGCTTAGCGGCCGAACGCGGATTCACAATTCAGGGCCGGTTGCATGTCGCGGAGGATCTCCCCTATCCTGACAGCGCCTTTGTGATTGTGACCTGCCGGGTGGCAGCCCACCACTTCAGCGATCCGCCTGCTTTTGTTCAAGAAACATGGCGGGTGCTACAGCCCGGAGGTTGGTTTTTGCTTATCGATGGCAGCATTCCAGACGGGGAACCTGACGCGCGCGCATGGATCCACCAGGTGGAAAAATTGAGGGATCCGAGTCATGCCGCGTTTCTATCTCCAGCGGATTGGGAAAAACTCGTGCGGGAGGCTGGGTTCGAACCCAAACTTCAAGGACTGACTCCCCTCAAACAGCCGGACTTGGAATGGTATTTCGACACAGCTGGAACCAGCCCGAACAATCGGGAAGCGGTCCGCGAATTGGTACGATCTGCTCCCGAATCGGCCCGGCGTGTGTTTCACCTTGCGGAAGAGGAGGGCCACACGGTTTGGTGGTGGCCGCGATTCACGATGCTCGCACAAAAACCGCCAAGCAAGAGTTGACGGTTTTCACTGAGGCTTGCATCCCTCCCGGTTGATCCGACACTCTCATGCATGGACATCGAATTTCTTCTATGTGACACACGGGCCTTAAGAATCCGGTTCGAACGTTTTCCTGACAGCCTGCACGCCACACAGAAACATTATGTCCCACCGTTTCCTGGCTCGGTTGCAAAGTTTCTAGCACCGGATTCAAACTTCAACACTCGGCATGGCAGCATTTTTCCGTTCCTTGCCCTCCGTCATGGAAAAGCCGTAGGGCGTATTGCCGCCATCATCAACCGCACCCACAATTCCTGCCACAAAGATCGGGTTGGATTTTTTGGGTTTTTCGAATGCGAGAATGATGCCCTCCTTGCAAAGGCCCTCTTCAACAAGGTGGAAGCCGTTTTGCAGGCCGAAGGGTTTGAGGCATTGAGGGGTCCTTACAACCCCAGCATTAACGATGAATGCGGCCTGTTGGTTGACGGTTTTGACAGTCCGCCTTGCCTGGGTCTCACGTGGAATCCCTCATATTATGTGCCTCTTGTGCTAGGGGCAGGTTTTGAAAAACGCATGGCGAGCTATGGCTACAATCTGCCACTCCATCGACTCCCGCCGCCACCCCGGTTGAAACCATTGGCCGAGAGGGTTGCCAAACGCTCAAAAGCCCGCCTGCGGCCAATCAACCTACAAAGTTTGGAGAGAGATTTGGAAATTATCCGGGAGGTGTATAATGCCACGCTGGAACGAAATTGGGGTTTTGTGCCAATCATGAAACAGGACCTCGACTCTGCGGCTGAAGAGTTTCGAGCCATTGCCTACCCAGAGATGATGTTAATTGCCGAGCAGGATGGCGTGAATGCGGGTGTTGCCCTCACCATCCCCAACATCAACATCCACCTGGCTCATCTTCGGAAAACGCCATGGCTCCTGCGGCCACTTCATTTTCTCTACCTCCTGAAAACCCGCAAGCTGCGCCAAGGGCGGCAAATCGTGTATGGGATTGCCCCGCGATTTCGAAACAATGGCCTCCACGCCTGGCTCACTTATGAGCAATTTGTCTGTGCTCAGAGATGTGTCGATGATGCGGAACTGGGATGGATTCAGGAAGAAAACACCGAGGTGATGGAGCTTTCGGAACTCATTGGGGGCTACAAAATTCACCAGTGGGATCTCTATGAAAAAGCGATCACCACAAAAACGCCCGACCAATGAATGTTCTGATCACCGGAGCCACCGGATTCGTCGGCAGAAACCTGCTTTTACGCGCAGTCGAACGCGGGCAAAAGGTTTATGCCCCGGTGCGGGATGAAGCAAAACTTCTGTCTCAACTTCATGCGGAGGGTGTCGATGCCTCCCAGGTGAAGGTCTTGCCTGTCAATCCCTCCCAATGGCCAACTCACCTACCAGTCGATGCCGCCGTCCATTGCGCCGGCGCTCTCTTTGAAAGGTCCTTGGAGCCCTACCTCCAAACGAACGTGCGCTGGACAAAGGCTGTCCTGGAAAATCTGCCGAGAGGCTGCCCAACCATTGTCCTTTCATCCCAATCCGCAGGTGGTCCAACGCCGGAAGACAAAGGTTCTCGTCAGGAGTCTGACGCCGATGACCCAATCAGCGACTATGGAGAATCAAAGCTGCGGATGGAACGCATGATCAGGCGGTCAGAGTGCGCACGTCTTGTGATCCTCCGGCCCCCGATGATCATCGGTCCTCGCGATTCTGCCGTCCTTCAGCTTTTCCAAATGGCCAGGGGATTCGTTCGCACAAAACCTGGATTTAAAAAGAAATTCTTCAGCTTCATCGCCGTCGGGGACTTGCTGGATGCTATCGACGCAAGTATCGCGTCTCATGACACACTCACCGCTCGTTGTTATTATGTGGCCTCTCAGAAACAGTTCTCAGATACCACTCTGCTTCATGAGGCCGCAAGCTGCCTGCGAACAAAAGGATTCAATCTTCCACTGCCACAGGCTCTTGTTCAGGCCGCTTCGGCTGTGGTTGATGCCTCCCCACGACTGCGCTTAAAACTTCCCAGCCTGACCCGCGATCGTGTTCGCGAAATCCTCGCCGAGCGTTGGGTTGTGAATCCCTCCCTCTTTGAATCAGCGACCGGATGGTCCGCAAAATTTACCCTCAGGGAATCCTTGGCGGAGGCTCACCGATTTTATCGTTCGGTCGGTTTGCTCTCATGAGGTTTTTTCCCGGCATCAAAATGATATGAAACCTCTCTCGCAAAAATCGATCCGCGTGATTTTGGGTTGCCTCGTTCTTGGTTCTCTCGTGCTTTGGTTGTCGAGACACCTGACCTGGCCTGGTTCAAAACCAGCCTCGGTGCGCACTGTCAGAGAGGTCCTCAAGGAATTTTCGCCAACAGCAGGGATCCGCTTGCGTGAGCGATTCCAAGAGAGCGGAGTGGCCTATCCTCCTGCGAAACTGATGCTCCTCGCTCTAAAACGCGAGAGGCGGCTGGAGATTCATGCTCAAGGGGATGATAAAAAATGGACGCTGGTCCATACCTACCCCATCCTCGCAGCCAGCGGGCACGAGGGACCCAAGCTCCAAGAGGGGGACCGTCAAGTGCCCGAGGGGTTTTACCGCATCGAATTGCTTAATCCCAACAGCCGTTACCACCTCTCGCTGCGAGTGAATTACCCCTCACCCCATGACATCCAACGCGCCCTCGAAGAGGGACGCGATCCCAAAAACCTCGGCTCTGACATCATGATTCATGGCAAAGCCGCATCTGCCGGATGCCTGGCCATCGGGGATCCCGCCATCGAGGAGATCTTCCTTCTCTGCGCCGAGACTGGATTGGACCACGTTGAACTCCTCATCGCCCCCTGCGACCTTCGCACCTCCACCGCCAACCTCCCCGAAACCGTTCCTCCATGGAGTGCAAACCTGCATGCGCAAATCAAGCAGCGGTTGATGGAAATGACGGAATAAAATTGACAAAAATATCACACGTTCGATATTTGGAATTGCTTCTATCATTTCGCGTCCCCACGCCCAGAAAGATTCGAGTGATCGGGCGATCCCAAGATTTTTAGATTCCAACATTTATGAAAAACAAACAGTTCCTCCTTTTCGTCTGTGGCATGGCTACTTTCGTGATGCCAAGCCATTCCGCTGAGCGCTACGTGAATGGCACAACGGGCAACGACACAAACCCAGGCACGAAAGAGGCCCCCTACAAAACGATCACGGCGGCCGTGCAGATGTTGGGAGCAGGAGACCACGTGCGTATTGCGCCGGGAATTTATCGTGAGACCGTGACGGTGAGCGCCACAGGAACAAAAGAAAATCCTGTCATTATCGAATCAGAAGACCCTGCGCAGCCGGCCATTGTCAGCGGGGCGGATGCCCTCACCGATTGGAAACCCCTGGCAGGCTCCACGCTGCCCGAAGCAACCCACCCCCATGCCGCAGAAATTTTCTACACGGACGTCGATTGGGAACCGAAGCAACTCTTTTATGGTGCGCATCAGCAGCGCGTTGCAAGGATTCCCACCACGGGTTGGTTTTCGGTTTCCACCACGGACGGTCAAACGGTCAGTTCCGATCAATTGGCATCAGTGGATGCTGAAAATCTTACTGGAGCAGAAATGTTTTTTTTCTTGGCCAAAGGCGTGGTTCAGACCTTGGCCCCCGTGAAGGGGTGGTCACAAAAGGGCAGTTCTTTGGAAATGGAAGGACCGCTTTTTAAAGAAGATTTTGCGACGTACACCGAGGGGGATCGCTTTTATTTACAGAATCATCTGAGCTTTTTGGTCGAACCAGGAAAGTGGGTTTCCCAGAAGACCGAAACCGGCATGCGTGTGTTTTGGTGGCCGCCCACGAAAGAGGCCTTGGCTGACGCGGAAGCACCCCAAAGAATTGAAGTGATTGCTTTGGGCGGTAGTTCACACACCATTCTTCGCGGCTTGGAGGTTCGCCATGGTGCGGCAAACCCGAATGGATTCGGCATTGGAGGAATCGACCCCAAGGTTTCGATGGATGCGGGCAAAGGAATTGTGGTGGAAGCCTGCGCCGTGTATCAGAACCAGCGCTTCGGGCTGAATCTCAAGGGTCTCAGGGATGGGATTCTGCGTCGCTCCCTGATTGCTGATAACTCTTATGGAATCACCATTTCTCAAGCCCGAAATGTGCTTGTGGAGGAAAATCAAATTGCGTGGAACTTGAATGATGGGTTGGTTGTCGCATGGGATGCCGAGGATATCATTGTTCGCAAGAACGCCATTCACCATCACAGCCGTTTCGCCCATCCCGACAACATCCAGACTTATCGCGGCGTGAAAAATTACCTTCTTGATTCCAATGTTCTCATGGCCTCCGGGCAGAATGCTCACACCCAGCAGACCGTCGATTTTGTCGCCCGCAACAACATCATCGGAGGGGCCTCGGCAAATTCGTTCTTCGTAAGCCAAAGCGAACCTGACCGCAAAAATACGGGCACGGAAAAAGAAGGCGGCGGGTTTTTGGTTGAAAACAATACCTTCACGCTCAATGCGAATGGGGCCATTCCCGTATACGGCGGAGGACACACTTTCAAAAATAATATCTTCGACATACGTGGCGGCAAATACGCATACGGCGGCAAAATCACGCCCACTGATCTCACCTCCACCAACAACTTGTTTTGGCAGACCGAGGCCCAGACGGATCAACTGGCCGCGCTCTCGGGCGATGGACGCAAGGTCTTCAATTCGGTTGAAGACTTCCAAGCGGTCGGCCTTGAGGAAGGCTCGATCCACGAGGACCCCAAATTTGCTCAGGTTCCGCTCAGTGTTGTTTCTCTGGACGGA
>JBGTLQ010000185.1:0-2610 GCA_041744075.1 Terrimicrobiaceae bacterium | reverse complement strand
TTTTATACCCCAATGGACGCCGATACCTTTTTCTCCCAACAAGCCGCCGTTCTGGACGCTGCGGATCGCAAACTTATTGAGGTTCTGTTTCAGGAGGGTCAGAGCCATCTTTTCGAAAATTGGGAGGATGCAGAACCTGATACCAAGTGTTCCTTTCTTGAGAGCCTTCATTTGGTGGATGCGTCCTATCCAGGAGGTTTGATCGGATACCTTCACAATGCGCGCAAGTTGCTTGCGGGAGCTGCTGCCGAAGCAAACCCCTTTGCGGGCTACACTCCCAATCAGCCAGATCTGGTGGACCTTTCGAATTTTGGCGAGGCCTATGATGAAGCTGAAGCGCTCGGGTTTTCAGCGTTTGCGCAGACGGCGGTTGTGCTCGTGGCCGGGGGCTTGGGGGAACGCCTCGGGTATCATGGCATCAAATTGGACATCCAGGTGGAGGTCACAGAAAACACGCCTTATCTCGGCCACTATGCAGGAGTGATCTTGGCGGCTTCGCGCCGGTTGGGACGGGACATTCCGCTGATCATCATGACCAGTCGGGACACCCATGATGCGACGCTGGCCACCTTGGAAAAAAACAAGCGATTTGGTCTTGGAGAAAATCAGGTTATTCTGCTTCGCCAGGAACTGGTGCCGGCGGTTTCGGACATTGATGCCCGGCTGGCTTTGGATGGTCCCTGCCGCCTTGCTCTCAAACCGCATGGCCACGGGGATATCCACTTGTTGCTCCACACAAGCGGCACGGCTCAACGACTGGCAGACGCCGGAACCCGTTATCTCCTTTTTATCCAAGACACCAACGCCCACTCGCTGAATGCGGCTTTTGCAGCCATTGGGACTTCGGAAAAGATGGGATATGACTTCAATTCCATCGCCGTGAACCGCATCCCCGGCGAGGCCGTGGGCGGAATCACGCGGTTGGTGAAACCGGATCAACCCGACCTCACCCTCAATGTCGAATACAACCAACTGGACCCCCTTCTCCGCGCCACCGTGAGCCCCGAAGGAGATGTGCCCGACGACCGAGGGTTCTCGGTGTTTCCCGGCAACGTCAACTTGCTTGTGATCCGCATGGAGCCTTATCTGAAGGTCCTGGAATCCTCAGGCGGCATCATTGCCGAATTTGTGAATCCGAAGTTCGCTGACGCATCAAAAACAACGTTCAAAAAACCGGCACGCCTTGAAACCATGATGCAAGACCTGCCCAAACTTTTTGTGTCAGGGGAAAAAGTGGGTGTCACCATCTTTGATCGCACGTGGTGCTTCAGCGCCTGCAAAAATGCGCTCGATGATGCCGCTGCTAAGTTAAGATCGGGAGGTCCGGCCGAAAGTGCCTCCAGCGCGGAAAACGATTTTTATGCCATCAACCGCCGCAAGCTGGTCATGGCAGGAATGGCTGTTGAAGAAACACCGCCAACGGACATCCGGGGCATCCCCTTTGTTATTGGCCCTCGAGTGATCCTTCGACCATCCTTCGCGCTGACCCTGGCCGATGTCAGAACCCGCATCCAAGGAGGCCGCATCAGCGGCAACGCCACGTTGATTCTGGAGGGCGATGTTTTTGTCGAAAACCTGACCGTCCCAAACGGCAGCTCCCTGAAGGTTTCTGCCGCACCGGGTGAAACCACAAGCCTGAAAGATTTCACAGCCCCCGTTCAGCCCGGCTTCGAACTCGTCCCCCTCACAGATGCCGAAATGACCTCACCCGATGTCCCCGAATACCTCCGCATCCGCGGATACCGGATTGTGCGCCACGAGAGTGAGAATGTTGAATTTTAGATTTTAAATTTTGAATGAGTTGCAGCTGTGCCAGGCCACCTCACAAGTAGAGGAACTTGGAACAAGTTTCTTTTCCGGAAATCCCCCCGACATTCGTGCTTATTCGAGTTATTCGTGGTTGATCTCTTCGGTTTGACTGGCTGCCGGAAAACAGAGTTTTTTAACCACGAATATCACGAAGTACGAATACAATGCCACCAGAGGAAGGCAGTTTTTTCATAAGCAGAAATCTGATGGTGGATCGTGACCTCCGGGCGCGATTGCAACGATTCCCGCAAAGCGGCACTTCAACAAGGCGGCTTCGCCGCGAATGATTTTCGCAGCGTGCCAGGGATGGCCCGATCCCCCTTTTTTACAGACGATTGAATTTTTTTACCCCATGCTCGTTTTTATCATAATTCTATGAAAACTTTCCTCGCGTCTGGATTCACCCTCGCCGCAGTCCTCCTTTTTTGGGTTTCCCCTTCGGCCATGGCCCAGCAAACCGTCCTGTGTCAGGGCCGCGTGTTGCTCCGGGATGGCGGGGGAGTTGTCCCGATGACCACGGGACGTGTGGGTGCCAGCGATGAACGGGGGCAGATGTATGGGTGCCACTCATCACTCAACCTCTTCCCACGGATTGAAGGTCATGACCGCGCAATGCTGGAAATCAGGAATGTTTCGAGTGGCCAAGGTCAGTTTGTGAAGTCTTGCGGTGGCGGCAATCAAACTATCAATCACAGGCAGGACGTGTCCGGTCTTTTGGGCCTCAGCCTGAAGGATCGCCCATTCTGTCATCTCGTCATTTCCCAACGGGAGAATCCGGCCACTGAAGGCAGGTAGCAATTC
>JBGTLQ010000184.1:0-1979 GCA_041744075.1 Terrimicrobiaceae bacterium | reverse complement strand
ATGGGCTCGGTTCCTTTGCTGATGAGATCCTCGTTGACAATATCCAGCAATTCCAAAAACGAAGCATCTTCGGGGATGTTGAGTGCCGGGTATTCTTCGAATCGGCCAGAGTCTTGGGGACCATCCTGACGCCAGACCTTGAGAGTAAAGTTCATAGTGGGTGTTTGGTTGGTTGTGGGAGTGCCATTTATTTGTAACTGCGGGTGGCAAGCTTCACTTGTTCATATACGAGTGGCTCCTTGATGCGGATGGGGTCCTTGCCCTCACCCTCGTATTTCCATGCTGACACAAAGGCATAATCCTCATCATTCCTGAGCGCTTCGCCTTCGGGAGTTTGGTATTCGGTTCGGAAATGGCCGCCGCAACTTTCTTCACGGTCGAGGGCATCTCGACACATCAATTCTCCAAATTCCAAGAAGTCGGCGACTCGCCCGGCTTTTTCAAGGGACTGATTGAAAGTTTCGCCCGAGCCAAGGACGCTGACATTGCTCCAAAATTCTTCGCGAAGTTTGGGGATCCGTTCGATGGCTTCTGTGAGGCCTTCCCGGCTGCGGGCCATCCCGCAGTTGTCCCAAATCAGCAGACCCAACTCACGGTGGAAACTGTCCACACTGCGTTTGCCTTTGACGTCCAACATCCGTTGAACATGCTGGCGGGTTTCTTTGACGGCATCTTGGAAGGCGGGGTCGGATGTCTCAGGGCGTTTTTTGCCAAACTGTGTGGAGAGGTAGGCACCCAAAGTGTAAGGAATCACGAAGTAACCATCCGCAAGCCCCTGCATCAAAGCCGAAGCTCCAAGACGATTGGCCCCATGGTCAGAAAAATTCGCTTCACCCAGGACATGCAGGCCGGGGATGTTACTCATCAGATTGTAATCCACCCACAGCCCACCCATCGTGTAATGCACAGCCGGATAAATCCTCATCGGACGCTCGTAAGCATTTTCTCCGGTGATGTTTTCATACATCTCAAAAAGATTGCCGTAACGTTCTTCGATGACCGGAAGGCTTAGCCGTTTGATGGAATCTGCAAAGTCGAGGTAAACCCCCAACCCACCCGGGCCAACGCCGCGTCCGGCATCACAAACCTCTTTCGCGCTGCGCGATGAGATATCGCGGGGAGCCAAGTTTCCATAACTCGGATATTTGCGCTCCAAAAAGTAATCGCGCTGTTCCTCGGGGATCTCCGACGGCGATTTGGTCGCATCCTCCTTGCGTTTGGGAGCCCACACCCGTCCATCATTTCGCAAGGATTCACTCATGAGGGTGAGCTTGGATTGGTATTCTCCGCTGACAGGAATACAGGTGGGATGGATTTGGGTGTAGCAAGGATTCGCAAACAAGGCGCCGCGTTTGTGCGCGCGGTAGGTGGCGGTCACATTGCAGCCCTTGGCATTGGTCGAGAGATAAAACACGTTTCCGTAGCCCCCTGTGCACAGCAGCACGGCATCGCCCGCATGGGAGCGAATTTCGCCGGTCAACATGTCACGAACAACAATCCCTTTGGCATGGCCATCAACCAAAACGAGATCCATCATTTCCGTTCTTGGAAACATTTTTACCGAGCCGACCTTGATCTGGGCCTCAAGCGCTTGGTAGGCCCCAAGAAGAAGCTGCTGGCCTGTTTGGCCACGGGCATAGAAGGTGCGGGAAACCTGCGCTCCCCCAAACGAACGGTTGGCAAGCAGGCCTCCATATTCTCTGGCAAAGGGAACGCCTTGGGCCACGCACTGGTCAATAATGGCAGCGCTGACCTCGGCCAGCCGGTGAACGTTCGCTTCTCGTGAACGGAAATCCCCGCCCTTGATCGTGTCATAAAACAACCTGTAAACACTATCCCCGTCATTTTGATAATTTTTTGCGGCATTGATTCCGCCCTGAGCGGCAATCGAATGCGCCCGGCGCGGGCTGTCTTGATAACAAAAGCACTCCACCTTATACCCTTGCTCACCCAACGTGGCAGCCGCAGCTCCCCCGGCG
>JBGTLQ010000183.1:0-32611 GCA_041744075.1 Terrimicrobiaceae bacterium | reverse complement strand
TTCCTTGGCATCTCCGGTGTGGGGACTGCCGGTGAGGAAGGCCTCCTCGGGTTGGCATTCCACCCAGACTACGAAACCAATGGTGCCTTCTATGTTTATCTAACCAATGGAGCGACCGGCAATAATGAGGTTCGGCGGTATTTCCGGGACACGGCGGACGCTGCAGATGCCACCAGCGGGCAAGTGATCCTCACCTTGTTGCACCCAGGGCAGACGAACCACAATGGAGGATGGATCGGATTCGGACCGGATGGACTGCTCTACATTGGCACGGGAGACGGAGGCGGCGGAAATGATCCCAACAACAACGCACAGAACCTGAATTCCTTTCAGGGGAAAATCCTTCGCATTCAGCCAGGGGTGACCGCGAACTCCACTTATTCGATCCCCATGGACAATCCGTTTGTTGGTGTACCCGGCCTTGATGAAATCTGGGCCTACGGTATCCGAAACCCATGGCGCTGCTCTTTCGACCGCGGCACAGGAGACCTCTGGATCGGTGACGTCGGCCAATCAGCCTTCGAAGAAATTAACCGCATTCCCGCCGGAACGTCGGGCCAGAACTTTGGGTGGAGGGCCATTGAAGGGTTTGCCGACAATCCAAGTGTGGCAGACCAACACCCAGTCGCCGCAGTTCCACCGGTCATCGACATCGGCCGAACGCTCGCCGCATCCATCACCGGAGGCTATGTCTATCGCGGACAGGGGATCACTGGACTGCAGGGGACATATTTTTATGCGGACTACATTCGCAATGTGAACAATAACGGTCGGGTGTTCAGCCTTAAGTTTGAGGACGGTGCGGTGCGGGAGGCGAACGATGTGACGGCTCTCCTGGACCCTTCGCCTTCCGGCACAACACCCAGTATCCGCAGTATTTCCTCGTTTGGTGAGGATGCCTACGGTGAGTTGTATGTCTTCGACCGCGGGGAGGGCGAGCTCTTCAAGATTGTGCCCACGGGGGCGCCGGATCTCTGGCGGACCGCGAATTTTACACCAGCGGAATTGGCGAACCCGGCGCTGAGCGGATTCAATGCGGACTTCGATGGGGACCAAAAAACCAATCTCTTCGAGTACGTGGCAGGCACAAACCCGAAGGCCCCCAGCCTGCCGCATTTGGTCGAAGCTGTTGAGGACTTCGAGGGCCTGCCCCACCTCACCCTCACATTCAACAAGGCGGACGTGACTGGTGTGACGATTGTCGGCGAAGGGAGTGCGGATCTTGCCTCATCTGATCCTTGGTCGGCTGTCAATGCCGTCGTCGTTACCAGCTCCCCAAATGAGATTAAGATCCGCTCCGCCAGCCCGATCCCAGCCTCGGGCCGCTACTTCCTGCGATTCCGGCTCACACTGGACTAGTGGGAGCTGCTGAGATCTCGGCTTAATTATTGATGACGGTGAGGATGGGAGTGCGTGATCTCCCCGTGCCGATGCTCGTGCACATGGTAGATACCCGGCGGGTCAAAAGCACTGTGGGAATGATGGTGGTGGTGATCAGGTAGCCCAATGTGGGCTACGGTCATCCGCAGCTTGCCGATCCAGATCGGCAGGGAAATACACAAGAGCAGGCCAGCAAAAAGGTAGGCGCTGGTCTCAAAGCCCAAAGACGTGACGGTGAACCCAGCCAGCGGATAGGTAAGCCCCCATCCTGCATGACTCAGGGAAAAGTGAGCCGCATAAATATGTGGTCTCTCATCGATTTCGCTGTTGGCAGCGAGAAGTTCGTTCCCCCGGATTCCAAGCATGCTTTGGCCGGCTCCGGCGAAGGCCCAGGCAACAAGCAGGGGTTCAAAGCGGTGCCAATACCCTGCCCCAAGGAGCGCGAAGAGCATTGCCGGCGCAGCAGCGTTTGCGAGGAAATTTCGTATTCCGGGCAAGGCTTTCGCATAAATCGTGGCTCCAAGAACTGACCCGATGCCATAGGCCGCCATGGCCCATGCGTAATCGGAATCGGACAAGTTGAGCTGGGTCTTGATGAAATCCACCGTGGCGACCAGAATAAATCCTCCGGCGATGCTGGTTTGCAGGGCCAAATAAAGGGATTCCCGAAGCTGCCATCTCTGGAACATGGCTTTTATCCCATGGGTGACAGAAACGTGGGGCTTCATTTTTGCTGACGGAGACGCGAGGCGCGGAAGACCGAAAATGAGAGATGCGCTCAGCAAAAATGTGAAGGCATCAATAATAAAATTTCCGCGAAACCCAATCAGCGCAATGGTCAAACCTGCAAGAGACGGGCCAAGAATATTGGCCGTGTCGTAAGCGACGGAACTCAAAGCCAGCGCACGCGGATATTGCTCAGGCGTCGTGATCGAGGGAATCACTGCTTTGAACACCGGAGTGTAAAGTGCCGCTCCGAGATTGAGAAGAACTGCGAGGAAATAAATGTGCCACACATTTTCGACAAAGAAAAATCCGATGACCACACCCGCGCGGGTAAGATCGCAAAGGATCATCGTAGTCCGCTCACCAAGACGATCTGCGATGTGCCCAGCCCAAGGGGCGCAGAGGACAATCATGACGATGCGAATCGTGAGTGTGATGCCAAGCACTGCCGAGGCCGATGCGCCCACGAGTTGGTGAGCGAGGAGTCCGAGAGCAACCGAACTGAGCCCGCTCCCAACCAAACTCACAATCTGTGCGCAGTAAAGCCGCACAAAGGGAATGTTCCGCCAAAGGGAAGCCGCTTTTGCGTTAGAGACAACGTTCATTCGGCAATCACCAAAAACGTGGTGTCGAGAATCATGGAGTCTCCGGCGGACGATCCTCCGCGCTCACCCGGTCGATAGCATCCAAGTCCTCGTCGCTTAGGAAGCCCAAACTCACCACCCCATCCAGCAGGTCGCGGCCTGACGCCCCCTCATCAGGAATTGCGAGGCGACACAGCACTGAGGTGAATGACTCGCGGGGATCCCGCTTTGCCCGCAGCAGACGCTCGTAAGCGTCCAACTCAAGGGTGATGGTTTTTGTGGCCATATCCTATTCATGCACGAGAATGCACGAACAGCGAGGGCTTTCCTGCCGTTGAGACAAGACCATAGGCTTGACGCGAAAGTTTGGTAAGCAACGCTACTTGGACGCTCCTTTTCTGGCCATTTGCTTACTTCGGCATTTGGGCCGCTAGGAGTTCCGGCCACTCCAACCACGGTAAATCAATATCTGGCCACTGGCCGCGAGCCAGCCAAACGCGAGATTTTTGGGACCCTTGTGCTCTTTCCTTAATCATCAATGGGAGTGCGCACACGTGCAGGCGTATTCGGCCAGCTTGCACTCCGGGCATACTGTGAGGTTGAGCGTAAATTTCTCAACGATGGCTTTGGCGTCGGGTGTGGGTTTGATCTGAATGACAACCGGGAAGTTGTTTCCCTCGGGCACCGCTTGCTCGGAGACAAGCGCCGTGTCTGATTTTGTGAAAGTCATTTTCACGGGTGCGGAACGTTCACCAGTGGTTACGGCCACAACCTGATCGGCCGGAGAGACCGGCAGCCCGTCTTCGCCCACAAAGACGATCTGAACTTTGCGGTCAGGGGTGACGAAGAATTCCGCATGCGGCTCAATCGTGGTGATGAGTCGGCCTCCGTTGGGTCCGGCCTTGGTGTGGCTGTGGCCGTCTTCGGCGGCTTGAAGAGTGATTGATGTTAGGATGGCGGCCATGAGGGCCAGAGTTTGGATTTTCATTGTTTGTTTTTTTGGGTTGTTGCTGGTCATTGGGCGGCGGCGGCCTTGCGCTCCAGCGCACGCAAAGCAGCTTTTTTAGCGAAGTTGAAAAAGATCAAGGGGGTCACCAGGAAATCAAGAAGGGTGGACGAGACGAGGCCACCAACAATCACAACCGCGACGGGGTTGAGGATTTCCTTGCCGGGCTCGTCGGCGGCGAGAACAAACGGAATGAGCGCGATCCCAGCGGCCAGAGCGGTCATGAGCACGGGGACCATGCGTTCGAGGGTGCCGCGCTCAACCATCTGACGTGTGAAGCCCTCGCCTTCATGCCTCATGAGGTGGAGGTAATGCGAAAGCATCATGATGCCGTTCCGGGCGGCAATCCCACCCACGGCGATGAAGCCGACAAGAGTGGCGACGCTGATGTTGTCAATGAGCAGCCACGTCAGGACAAGACCGCCCACGAGGGCCAGTGGAATGTTAAGCAAGACCTGCAAGGCCAGCGACAGACTTTGAAAATACCCGTAGAGCAGGAACACGATCACCAAAAACACCGCCGCACTCATAATGGCGATGCGTTGAGTGGCATCACGCTGTGCTTGAAACTCTCCCTCGTAGGTCACGAAGTATCCCTCTGGCAGCTTAACATTGGCGACAACCTCCTGCTGGAGGCGTTCGACCAGCGCGCCAACATCCCGAACGTTTGGCTTGATGGCGATGGTGAAGCGGCGCTGACCGTTCTCACGGAAGATCACGTTCGGTCCCTTGGCCTCCCGCACGTCTGCCACTGCGGCCAGGGGGATGTGTTGTCCGGAGTCGGTTTGCACGGGCAGCTCCGCGATGCGCGTGGGGGAATCCCGCCACGTGAAAGGCAGGCGTATGACCAAATTGATGGCGCGCTGACCCTCGCGGAGTTCGGCAATGGCCTTCCCTCCGATCAGGGTGCTGAGCCGATCGTTGAGATCTCCGGGAGTGATGCCATACGCAGCGCTGCGGTCGCGGTCGGCCTCGATTCGGAGTTGCGGGATGGACGACTGCTGATCGAGCTTCGCATCCTCAAAGCCGGGAATGGTTTTTGCGATGCTCTGGATCTGCATTCCGATATTGCGGATTTCATCGAGATTGGGGCCAAACACCTTGATTGCCACCGGTGCGGAGACCCCGCTCATCATGTGTCCGATGCGGTCTGCCAACGGGCCGCCAACAACCGCAAAGACGCCGGGGACGCTTCTCACTTTCTCGCGAATATCATCAAGAATTTCTTTCCGGGATCGGGTCATTCCAGATCCTTCCAGATCACGGAAGTCCACATCGAACTCGGCCGTTGAGACGGGAACGACATGGTCTCCACGTTCCGAGCGCCCCAGTCGGCGTCCAAGCTTTCGAACCTCTGGCACGGATAGAATCTGCTCTTCGATCACATCGGAAATCCGATTCATTTCTTCGAGCGAGGTGCCGGGCGCGGACGTCGCGGCAATGAGGGCGGTCTCTTCATTAAAGGAGGGAAGGAAATCTTTTCCCATTTGCGGATAGAGCGAAAATGTGGCGAGTACACCAATGAGGAGGATGGCGAGCACCGGAAACGGATAATCCAATCCGACACGAAGCGCGGTGCTTCGCAGCAATTTTTTCAAGTTGCGGACCAGCCAGCCATCGGGATGTTCGCCACCGGGCTTTGGATTGAGGAGGAACGAGCAGAGCACCGGAATAAGGGTCAGTGAGACAACAAACGAAGCGATCATGCTCACAATGGTTGCGACCGCAATCGGCGTGAAGAGTTTGCCTTCGACGCCGGAAAGACCAAGCAGCGGCACAAAAACCAGCACGATAAGGACAGTTGCGTAGAAGATGGAACTGCGCACTTCTCCGGAAGCGCGTGCGATGACTTCAAGCCGGGGGTGTGGTTCTTGTCGGGACGCATTCTCACGCAGCCGACGGAAAACATTCTCCACATCGACGATCGCATCATCAACCACCATACCAATGGCAACGGCCAGACCGCCAAGAGTCATGGAATTCACCGAAATCCCCAACCACGCAAATGTGAGCATCGTGATCGAGAAGCTCATCGGCATCGCCATCAGCGTGATGAAAGTTGTGCGGAAATTGAGCAGAAACACAAACAGCACGATGGCAACCATCACGGCCGCCTCAACAATGGCTTTTTTCAAATTGCCAATGGCATTGTCGATGAAGTCCTTCTGCTGGAAAAGCAGTGTGGTCTCAACCCCTGGGGGGAGGCTTGGCTGTAGCTCGGCAAGAGCGGTTTTGACTTGTTCAGTTAGTGTGCGCGTGTCGAAGACGGGTGCCTTTGTCACTGACATGATCACTCCGTAGGTTGAGGTCTTTTCCGGCGTTTGACTTACAGTGGCATCGCCTCTCATAGGCTCGATGCCCCACTGAACCTGCGCGACGTCGGAAATTCTGACGGGCCGGTCGCCGATGCGCTTGATGGAGGTCTTCCCGATGGCATCAAGGTCAGTGGTCATCGCGAGATTTCGGACCATGATTTCGGTGGGACCAGCGCTTAAAAAACCGCCCGTTGTGGTGTTGGCGGCTTTGGCGACCGCGTTCTCCAGTTCCTCGTAGCTGACATTGTGCGCCTGCATGCGGTAGGGGTCGGGTTGCACTTCAATCTGCTTGATGCCGCCACCCATGTTGAGCACCTCGGCAATGCCAGGAATGCTTTGCAATCGGCGCTTGATGACCCAATCCGCGAGCGAACGCACCTCACTGGGCGGAAGGTAACCCGGCTGGTCTTCTCGGATCGTGGAACGCACTCCCACGAGCAAAATTTCTCCCATCAGAGAGGCCACAGGCGTCATAAACGGCTGGACGCCATCCGGAAGCTGCTCGCGGGCGGTTTGCAACCTTTCCTGCACGAGGATGCGGTTTTGGTAGATATCGGAATTCCAATCGAACTCGGCATAGACGAGTGAAAGCGAAACATCGGAATTCGATCTCAAACGTGTCAGACCGGCAACGCCCATCAGCGCACTTTCCAGAGGCTGGGTCACCCGCAGTTCGACTTCTTCAGGCGCAAGACCCGGCGCTTCGGTGAGAATGATGACAGTGGGTTTTGTTAGATCGGGGAGCACCTCAACCGGGAGTTGGAAGGTTGTGTAAATCCCTAGAACCATCACAAGGAGGGAACCGCCAAGCACGGCGCTTCGATGCGCCAGCGACCAGATGATCAGCTTATTAAGCATGGCGGGTTCCTTTCTTCCTTACGGCAACAACTACCAAGAGAACAAAAAGCACCCCGCTGACAGTCATCCAGAAGGCCGCAGAGTTGCCACCGTTTCCCGTCGAAGAAGCCGACGCTGTCTGAGAGGGTTCAGTGAGTTCGGAACCATCCTCGGCGTGTTCGTGACCGTGGGCCGCATCGAGGGCTTCCTTGAGTGAAAGGGTGCCTCCACCAGCAAAGCCCAGCGAGTAGGCACCTCGCGTAACGACATCATCGGCAGGAAACAAACCGCTAAGAATCTCTGCCCGTCGGTCAGTGATTCGGCCAAGCACCACGGGCGTTTTTACGAAAGCATTTGGAAGCTCGAAGTCTTTGACATAAACAAAGCGGTTTGCGGGCTCGCCTTGCAGGGCTTCCCGAGGAACTGAAAACACGCCCTCTTGAGTCCCAACGACGATGGAAAATTCGGCACGCATCCCGGGACGCAGGAGGAGTTCCGGGTTCAGGACATGGAAGGCCGCCTCCACGGTGCCGGATTCGGTGTCCGCCAAAGCACCGAGGTGCTCCAATTCAGCCTCGAAAGTTTGGTCTGGGACCGCTGGCACACGAATATTTGCACGCTGGCCGCGTGCAAGCTTCCCAGCCAGATGTTCCGGCACGCGGGCAACGGCGTAAACCTCGTTGAGATCAATAATCTCAGCGAGTACCTTGTCGGGCTCCACCGGTTCGCCGAGGACGACATGGGTTGCGCTGACCAAGCCCGAAATAGGTGCCGTGAGGTTAATAACGGGCGGAGGGTTCCCGGGCTGGCGGCTTTCCACCACAATGGCCACATCGCCTTTTTTAATCGGGTGATCGTGCTTGACGAAAATCTCCACCACACGTCCTGGAACGCGGCTGCTGATTGCCGCATCTTTTCCTGGATAGACTGCAATGCGCCCCAGCGCAAAAATGCTATCCTCGAAGGTTGTCTCTTCAACGGCTTCCGTCTCGATTCGGAGATTTTTTACCCCTGTCTCGTCGAGGATGACGGTGCTAGCCGTGCGTTTTGCATCAGGCTCCTCGGCGGCCAATACCGAAGATGAAAAAGCAATAAATAGCAGGAAAATGGTGTGAATGGTTTTCATGGTTTGACAGTGGGATCGCCGAGGGCTCCGATCCATTCGGAATAGGAGAGGAAATAATTTTTTCGTGCCTCAAGCGCGGTGGATTCGATCGTGGCAAGGCGCTCACGCGCGAGAAAAACCGCCTGAATGTTGAGCTCACCTCGACGATAGGCGGCCTCGGAGGAAGTGAGCTGTTCGAGGGCAGCGGGAACAAGCTTGGTTTTGGCAAGGGAAGCGGCCTTGTAGCGGGACGACATGATCTGATGGGCAGCAAGGGCCTCATTGCGCACCTTGAAACGAAGGGCCTCCAAGAGTTGGGCTTTGCGGGTTCGGGCAGCTTCTTTCTCAGCAACTTTGCCCGAGCCATTTTGCCAAAACGGGAGAGGAACGGTGAGTTGGATACCGATGAGCGCTTCCGGCTCAATGCCACCCGGTTCATCGCGAAACCGCTCGCCCTCAACAAACAGGCCCACACCAATGTCGTCCCAACGATTGGCTCTTGCCAGCGAGACGTCTTTTGCCCCGGCCTGCACAGACAGCTCGGCGAGTTCCAAGTCGGCTCGCATTCCCACCTTCCTAGGCGCAGGGAGGACTTTTGGCAAGTCGAGCGATTCGTCGATGAGGAGAACCGCATCAGCCGGGCGGCCGAGCAGTGCATTCAAGCGGGCGGTGGCCGCGATCGCCTGGCTTCGCAGTGATTCTTCGGCAACACGTAGGGTATCAGCGGAAAGCAAGGCCTGCTGGGTGTCGAGTTGCGAGCTGAAGCCTTGGGTGGCCCCCTCGCCAATCGATTTTGCAAAATCGTCTGCCAAAGCCAACTGGCGGCGGGCCAAGGCCATGAACGAGCGTGCAGCTACAAGATCGTAATAGGCGTCGCGCGCCGCAACTTGAAGTTGCCGTTCCCGGTCTTTTACCTCCAGTCGGGCAATCTCCAAATCGAGGGAGGAAAGTTCCCGCTCGAGGCGGAGCCTTCCTGTAAGGGGAAATCGTTGGGTGATTCCTAAGGAGACGCGTCCCTCGAAATCCTGACCGCCCGCAATTTCAGATGCGAGTTCGGGGTTGGAAAGCCGCCCCGCGACAAACGTGCGAGCCTCCGCCTCAGCGATCAGACTTCTGGCGGCTGAAAGCTCGGGATTATCCCTGCTTGCCACTTTTGCGGCTGTCCCGGCGTTTAGGGCGACATCAGCCCGTGCCGTGAAAACGGTGAGTGCCAGAAAAGTCAATGTTATCAAGTATGAGTTCATAGGTGTCCTAATGGTCTTAAGCAGCCCAGTTGGGCGTGTGTGAGAATGGAATCCGGCCATGAGAGAGCCGAACATGGGAAGCAAAGGCTCCCGATCATTCGAGAATCGCGGGCGTGGTACGCCCATGATTTTTCAGGACAACTGAGGTGGGTAGTCGATTTCCTGGACCGGGGCTTCAGGCACAGCCTGGTATTCAGCTACGCTGCTCTGCACCAAAGCGCATGCTCTAATCAGGGAATAGGCATCGACGATGGCCGGACTGTGAGAGTGCTCAGCAAGATGACCGCGTTCAGCGGGGACGTCAGGGTCTGAAGGCTGGGAGTCGTGTGGGTGGCCGTGATGATGATGACCGTGCTGGTGATCGTGATGCGAATGTGAAGTCTGAGGAATGACATTCAAGTGCCCGACAAAATGGGTCACTTCGGCCAAAGCGAGCAGTGCAACTGCCGCAAGCCAGAAAGTGCCTAAGTGTCGTGCTCTGAACATTGGGAGATCAAATAGATGATGGCATGCCAGATGTCAACCTTCACCTTCTAAGCAATCCGCCCCCACCACCACATCGGTGTGAATGATCACTCCATCACCATGGTAGACGAGGCCTTGGGAAGTAGGATTCATTCGGCATCTGCGATGGTGTCGGAGATTTATCGGTGGCGCGTAAACACTGGCGCGCCAACGCACTTTTTTACTTTCATGATTTTTGAGAAGAAATCCATTGACAAGGCACAAGCCGAGAATGTAGGCAATACCCTAATTTGTAGCCCAGGCTACAAGTTGGAGCACAATCCGCAAAGCCTTGAGCTCCGTTGAAAAAGCCTCACACCACAACCTATTCGAAACAACATGATGAAACATGACAAATGGAGGCGGGCGGGCGATTTGGCCAACTGGTTTGCATGCCTCTCACAATCTTAACTTCTATGAAAAAATTCGCCATAACCTGTTTTGTCACACTCGGAATTGCAGGGAGCAGCTCTGCCAAATCCGCCCAAGAAATCATGGAAGACCAGACCAGGTCTTCTGGCTTGGGGGAATGGTGGGAAGGAGACGTTGCCACGGGGGGTTGGTTTGGTGCTCGGACGGGCTGGCACGAGCATGGCGTCGAATTCTTCGGTGGCTATACGGCTGAAGTCTGGGGAAATACCACCGGCGGGCTCAAACAAGGTGCTGTCTATACCGGATTATTGGACTTTGGCTTGTACCTCGACCTTGAAAAGTTGGCTGGGTGGCAGGGAGCGAGCGTGAGCACGACGTGGTTATGGCTCAGTGGTCGAGATGCCAGTGAGGACCTTGTTGGAAATTTCCTGACCATCTCAAACATCGTCGGCTTCAACACCTTCCGCATGCTGGAGTTGTGGTTCCAACAAAATTTGCTCGATGACAAAATCTCTATCCGTTTGGGACAGCTTGCGGCGGACAGCGAATTCATAATCTCTGACCAGGCATCGAATTTCATCAATGCCACCTTTGGCTGGCCGCCGTTTATCTATACGAACCTCCCCGCCGGGGGGCCCGGGTTTCCGATGGGGACCCTTGGGGCTAGGTTGGCGCTCAATCCCGTCGATTGGTTCACCTTCCAATCTGCAGTCTTCCAAGGCAATGTCTATGACCAGAATGTGAACCGTCACGGCTTCCGCTGGCGGCTTGATGGTGAGAACGGGTTCCTGTTTCTCAATGAGGCCCAGGCTCGCTGGAATCCTCGCGGCGCAAGCACCGGCTTGCCCGGGCAGGCCAAGGCGGGCCTTTGGATTCAAACCGGCCAGTTGGCTGATGTGTTGGCCGAAAGCACGAACGCCGGCAATTATGGTTGGTATTTCATCCTAGATCAGATGCTATACCGGGAACCCTCGTCGGAGCCATTAGCTAGCCCTGCCGGAGCGACGGGCGGAAAATCCTGGATTGACGCCAAAGGGAGCAAATCCTTCAAGACGCCGACAGGGCTGGAAAAGTCCGATCAAGGATTGGGCTGGTTCGGGCGTATCGCCTTCACTAAGGAAGACCGCAATTTCCTAAATTTTTATTTCGACACCGGCTTGGTTTACAAAGGTCTGATTCCAACCCGGGACGAGGACTCAATCGGAATGGCTTTTGCTTATGCCCAACTCGGAAACGCAGCCCGCAACGCCCTCATTGACGAGGGGTCCATTGGTGTCGGAGCCGAAATGGTGCTGGAAGCCACCTACCAATGCCAAGTGACTCCCTGGCTCTCGGTGCAACCCGATTTGCAATACATCATCAATCCCGGAGGCACACGCGATTTTGGCAATGCTTTTGTCATTGGCGGACGGCTTTCCGTCATTTTTTGATGAGGCGAGTGACGCCCTTTTCAGGTTAGGCAATCCGGCGAAGTTGGATCGAATCGAAACGATCAGGTCCCACCACCACATCGGTGAGGATGATCACTTCATCGCCATGCGAGACCAGACCCTTGTCAAGGAGCAGTCTTTCGGCTTCCGCGATGGTGAAATCCGGGCGAAGGTCAAAGGGCATCACAATTGGCAGAGTGGCCCAATTCAAAGTGAGGCGGCGTGCAACTTGCTCGCTGGGTGTGAAGGCATAAATTGGGGCCTTGAGAGGCCGTTGCTGACTAAAGTGATCAGCCATATAACCTCGCTTCGTGAAGACGAGGATTTTGGAATTGGGCATCGAATTTGCGAGCTGCACAGCGGAGTGCACGGTTTTTTCCCGCGAGGATTTGGTCACAGCAAACTGAGCAAAGTTTAATCCGCCCGTTCGTTCGATGCGCCGAGCCACACGGTCAAGTACACCCACGGCTTCCACCGGATACTTGCCCACGGTGGTTTCTCCGCTGAGCATAATCGCGTCGGCTTGTTCGAAAACCGCGTTGGCCACATCGGTGATTTCCGCCCGTGTGGGCATGGGGTTTTCAATCATGGATTCCAGCATGTGAGTCGCCACAATCACTTGGCGACCACGCTCGATACAGCGTTTGACAATTCGGCGTTGGATGATGGGCAGATCTTCCATCGGGCATTCAATTCCGAGGTCACCGCGTGCCACCATCACAATGTCAGAAGCCTCAATGATGCTGTTGATAAATTTCACGGCATGCTGGTCCTCGATCTTGGCAATAATTCGAGCAGGGCTGCCATGTTCGCCAAGGACACGCCGGAGTTCCTGGATGTCGCTGGCTTCGCGACAGAAGCTCAGCGCCACATAATCCACTCCCAAGGAAGCTCCCAGTTCCACATCTTTGAGGTCTTTCTCGGTGAGAGGCGGCAAATTGACGCGAACACCCGGCAGATTGATATGACGCCGCGAGCCCAGCGTCCCTTGAGTGAGGACTTGGCAGCGGATGCGGTTATGGTCCTTTGCAAGGACTTTCATATGGATCACGCCATTGTCCACAAGAACAGTGTCACCCACGGAGATATCGTTGACGAGCCCTTCGTAGTTCACATCCACGGACGCGACTTCGTCGCTTTTCTCACCTCGCACGGTGAACTCAAAAATGTCACCCGGTTTCAGGTCGAGTTTGGTTTCCAAGTCTCCGGTCCGTATGGCAGGACCCTGGGTGTCGAGCAAAATGCCGGTCACGATTTCAAGATCAGCCGAAACCAATCTGATTTTTTGAACGATCTCACGCACCCATTCGTGCGTGGCATGGCTCATGTTCAGCCGGAAAACATTGGCCCCGGCGAGAATGAGAGCCCGCAGTACCTCCGGGGAATCGGTGGCAGGGCCCAGCGTGCAGATGATTTTTGTTTTTCGTGGAGGATTGGGGGAGTCATTGGGGGCTGGTATGGGATTGGCAGGCAGTGGTGTCATTCTTTGCGGTATCGTTTTGTCAGGTAAAGGGCCAAGATGAAGATAATAAGCAGGAGCGTTCCAAGTGCTGCTCCGAAGGGCTGATTGCGGCCTGCAGTGAACTGATTATAAATCACCTGCCCAATTGTCGGCTGACGCCCTCCCCCCATGAGGTTTGTGATCGCAAACATGGCAATGGACGGAATAAAAACCAGCAGGGCCCCCGCAGCAATGCCCGGGCTTGTGAGGGGAATAATCACCTGGGAGAAGGCCCGCACGGGCCCAGCGCCCAGATCGTGAGCGGCTTCAATCATGGCACCATCCAGCCGCTCCACGCTGGAATAAATGGGCAGGATCATAAACGGCAAAAAATTATAGACCAGTCCGAGAACGCTGGCGAAAGGCGTATACATCAGCGTGAGAGGTTCAGACACGATGTTCATAGACATCAGAACCGTGTTCAGGAGACCTTCTTTGCTAAGGATCGTGATCCACGCATAAGTGCGGATCAGGAAGCTTGTCCAAAACGGGATCATGACCAGTGCAAGCAGGATCTCCCGTGTGCGGGGTCCTGACCTTCCGATGTAGTAGGCAACCGGGTATCCCAACACCATGCAAATGATGGTTGTCAGGAACGCATACCAGACAGAGACAAGCAGCACCTTCAGCCAGGTCCACTGGAAGGCCCTTGCGTAATTGTCGAGGGTCCACGTGAAGTGGATCGTGCCCAGGCCACGCTGCTCGGCAAAACTCAGCGCCACCAACATTCCCGTTGGCAGGATAACGAACAGCAGGAGCCAGATGGCGAGCGGGGCAAAAACCAACCATGCCAGCAGGCTGGGTTTCCGACGGAAACCTCCGCTGCTACCAGCCATGATTTGCCCCGCTACTGCCATAACTTAGCCCCGCCTGCCGCAGGATAAATTACTGGGCCTTGATCGTGGTGACCAACTCATCGATTTGTGAGGCCTGGTCGCCAATATCTTTAAAGAGCTGCAGGGATTTGATTTCCTCGTCGCTGGGGAAGCTTGCAGGATTGTTCAACTGCTCGGGTGTGAGCAACTGACGCGCGGCAAGGTTAGGGTTCGTGTAAGGGAACTCATCGGAAATCACTTTGCTGACCTCAGGACGCAAGATGTAATTCATGAAAAGCTCGGCATTTTTGGGATGTTTGGCTGTCTTTGGGATCGCGAGGCTGTCCACAAAAAGGTGCGAGCCCTCGGCTGGAATCACCCACTTGAATTTTTCATTTTCCTCAAGGAGCTTCGCTCCTTCACCGCCCCAAACAACTCCCAAAGCCACATCGCCATTCAAAAGCGCAGTTTTTGGGCTATCGGAATCATACACTTGTACGAGAGGCAGCCATTTTTGAAGGAGGGGTTTGGCTTTTTCCAGATTCTCAGGTGTGACATCATTGACCGGGATGTCCAAAGTCTCGAAGGCCCAACTCACAATTTCCCGGGCATCATCAAGCACCACGATTTGGCCTTTGTATTTGTCTTGGAAGACGTCGTTATAGCCGCGGATTTCGTCTGTCACGAGTTCAGTGTTGACGACAATCCCAACCGTTCCGGCCATAAAAGGAACACTGAATTTGTTACCAGGATCGAACTCCATATTCAGAAATTCCGGACCAATATTCTTAAGGTTCGGGATACTCGCATGGTCAATGGGATGAAGGGCATCCTCTTTTACCAACGCCTCGATGACATACTCGCTGGGTTGAATAATGTCATAAGCACCGCCCCCAGCCATCAGCTTGGCCAGCATTTCTTCATTTGACGCATAATTTTCAACCGAAACCTGAATCCCTGTTTCCTTGGAAAAATCATCGATCACACTTTGTGGGATGTACTCCGACCAACTGAAGACGGACAGGCGTTTGGGTTCCGTGCTTTCGGGCGCTGTTGCTGCAGCACCATCTGGAGAGGCGGTGCTTTCAGGTTTGGGTGTTTCTTCCGTGGGGGCGGCTGGCTTCTCACAAGCAACAAGCATCAAGGTTGTTGCAACGGCGGCGAACAGGGTGGCTTTCATTTTCATAGTTTATGTTTTCTTGTTAAGAGTTGACTTCCTAGCACGATAAAGATGGTGGCAAGAACGAAGATTGCACTCAAGGCATTTAACTGGGGATTGAGGCCAACCCTCGCCATGCCATAAACTTTTAGGGGCAGGGTCTGTGAGGTTGCTCCCGAGGTGAACACCGAGACAATGTATTCGTCGAAGGATAGTGTGAAAGACATCAAAGCCCCGGATATAATTGCGGGCATCAGGTAAGGCACAATGACAAGCCAGAAAGCTTTCACCGGTGGGGCACCAAGGTCCATGGCCGCCTCCTCTAGTGCAGGATCAATGCCCTGCAACCGTGCCTGCACACCGACCAACACAAACGGGAAGCAAAAGGTGGTGTGGGCGATAATTAGCGTGGTGTAACCCAATGGCAAATGCATGAGATGAACAAACTGCGCCAAGAGGCTGGCACCCATGAGGACCTCTGGAATCACCATCGGAACAAAAATCAGGAGGCCAATGGCCTGTTGCCAAGGGAAGCGGTAGCGATACAGCATCCACGCCCCAATTGTTCCCAGCAACGTGGCGAGCACTGTCGTGAAGCTGGCGACGATGAGACTATTGTAAAACGCAGTGAGAAGCGTGCGATTATTGAAGAGCTCGCCATACCACTTTAACGAAAAGCCTTCCCAACGAATATTTAGCCGGGACTCGTTGAAGGAAAAGACAATCAACAGGAGAATCGGAATGTAAAGAAAGGCAAAAACCAGAATCGTCCAAAAGCCGAAGAGCGAGCGCTGCATCCGGGGTCCTCGCAGCTTCCGCAGCAAAGCATGCACGGGAAATGGCAAGAACGGTGAAGCAACCGCCGACATGGCAGTCTATAAATCATATTCCTGCGCCGACTCATAGAAGAAAATTACCCCTGAGTCCCTCGCTCTCATCGTGCGCTCCGGCGACGGAATCCTCCGCGCACTCGCCACCTCACCATCAGCTCCCTCACCGAAGCCGTCCGAGACCAGACCCGCATCGTTGATCTCAAACAAGTCAACCGCGTCCTCACCGGCAACTCAATCGACTTCTTCACCGCCGTCCTGGGCTTGAGCTTCCATGACGCCATGATGACATACGCATGCAACCGCCACCCACATTTCTCAAACGCCTCAAAGATCGCTTTCTCAAATGATGCCGCTGACGAGCCCATAAACACATCTTTGCGGTAGTTTCCCCGACTAATGATGTGGTATGTTACATTGCCCCTTCAAACTCAAATCTCGGCTTTCTTGCCATGAACCCCCTTAAAGCAAGTCAGCCAATCATGGCAATTATAACTTATGGGAGTGACCCCCTTTGCCCTTTTTACGACGGACGACCAATCAGGCTGTTTTGGCGACGCCCTTTTTCTTGATCGAAGGGCGGATCACGACGTAGGAACCTTTGGCTCCGGCGATGGGCCCATCGACAAGAATGACGCCATCTTCTTCGCGCACTTGGACAATTTGCAGGTTCTGCACGGTGACGCGTTCGTCGCCCATGTGACCTGGCATGCCCATGTTTTTCCAAACGCGGCCCGGTGTCGAGCGGTTACCGATGGCACCATTTCGACGGTGCATCATCGAGCCGTGGGTGGCAGGCTGACCGGCAAAGTTGTGTTTTTTAACAACACCTTGGAAGCCCTTACCTTTGGATTGACCGATGACGTCCACGTACTGGCCGGTCTCGAAGGTCGAGAGGGGCACTTCTTGAAAGTCTGGTGCAACTTCGCCTTCGGCAAGACGGAATTCACGTACGAATTTTTTGGGAACCGAACCCGCTTTTGTGAAGTGACCGGTGAGCGGCTTGGTCACACGCTGGGGTTTTTGGTCATCATACCCGACCTGAACAGCCGAGTAGCCGTCTTTTTCTTTGGTTTTGGTTTGAAGAACCCGATTCCCGCGGGTGTCGATAACAGTGGCTGTGATGGCGCGGCCCTTGTCGTCATAGACGCGGGTCATGCCAATTTTTTTTCCGAGAAGTCCGATGCTCATGGTGGTCAGATTTTGATGGTGATATCTACGCCGGCGGGGAGGTTCAACTTGCGGAGTTCGTCCACGGTTTTGGCGGTGGGTTCAACGATGTCGAGCATGCGCTTATGAGTGCGGATCTCGTATTGGTCCATCGATTTTTTGTCCACGTGGGGAGAGCGGTTCACCGTGAATTTCTCGATGCGAGTAGGGAGGGGGATAGGCCCGGTGACTTTGGAACCTGTGCGTTTTGCGGTTTCGACAATCTCTGCGGCAGATGCGTCGAGAATGCGATAATCAAACGCTTTGAGGCGGATGCGGATGCGTTGGCCGGCTGGTGTGGACATAAATCAATAAAGAACTGTTTGTTTGTGCCTTTCCGGTGTGGAAAGGGAAGTGGAGATTAGCCCGCCCCGGTTCGAGCGCAAGCGAAAATCAGAAAATATTTTTGGGTGGCAGTGGTGACGGGATCTTAACCCACCTCAAATACCGAATGCCAGGCCTTCTGCAAGTGGCTGGGAGGTTTGCCAGTTTGTGATTTTACCCAGCGTGTGAAATGGGGGGCATCGTGGAATCCAAGTCTGGCCGCAAGTTGCTTGAGTGATTCATGGCCCTCCGCGAGGGACCTGCGAATTTCTCCCATCAGAAGCGCGTTCCGGCGTTCTTGGAGGGTTTCCCCCAAATGCTGAACCGCCAACCGATCAAGGTGAACCCTGCTCAAACCGCATTCGGATTTCCAGCGGTCAAATGGCAGTGGCCCCGCCTGCGGGCGTTCTGCCAGGTCAGCGAGAACTTTATCCAAGCGAACATCTCCCGTTTCCGAACGGTTCCAAACGGCACCCTGCTGATGTGCCCATGACATAAGAAAAGCTACTGCTCGATCCAACACCGAGCGAACTTCCAGCCATTGGTCAGGGTTCAGGGCTCCACCAGAAATCGCCAGCTTGCGGTTCTGAATGGCTTGCACGCTTTGTCGGGCAGCCTTGCACAAGTCGGCCGCCATGTTGCCATCGGCAAACAGCGGAGATCGGAACGAGAGGAGTGGGCGGCCATCCGGCCACTGCGCTGAAAAACTCAGGGACAGGATTTGGCTCCCTTTAACAAAAACGTGCCGCCTTTGCAGCGAGCAGGGAATCAAAACCGATTCTCTTGGCTTTAGAACACGCTTTTGCCCGCGCCAAGAGATCGTCAGCTGCCCGCATTGCAGAAACCAAAAGGTGAAAAAGGGGTTTTTCCTCTCCAAGTTCAATGCCCATTCCGGCACCTCTCCGGAATACGTGATCAGCGGCTCCACCCGAATTCTTGCGTAAGCCGGAAGGGAGATTGTTTTCATAAATGATGAGTTTATACAAGAATTGAACAGATTTCACAAGTGACAGCGGTTGCTCACTTGGTTGGTTTCCTGAAGGGTGGATCCATGTTGATTTCTCCTCAGCCACTCCCAGTTTGGCAAAACGCGGATATCATTGTCCTTGGCTCGACTATTGCGGCTGTTTCCGCCGCGCTGTCTGCCAAAGCCGCACGCCGCAGGGTTGTGGTCCTTGGTGACGAAGCCTTTTTTGGGTCTGACTTTGTCGGCGATCTGCATCTTTGGGAGAAAGAGAGCGCCGACCCACTGATTCGTGAGGTGATGGCCGGGGAGTTTCCAGCCAAGCCAGCGGCGATCAAACGGGCTTTGGAACACCGTCTGCTGAAGGCCGGTATTCCTTTTCTTTACGGCATGCGGCCAGTCGGGGAGCTCGCTGACGAATCCGGCCGGGCTCACGGTGTTGTTGCCGCAGCGAGAACCTCCCTCCTTGCGGTGCTGGGACCACAGATCATTGATGCAACCCCATTCGGGCTGGCAGCGCGTTTGGCCAGTTTGCCACTGGTTAAACGACAATCGGACCGCATTGCATGGCGAGTGCTTGCCGCCCATGCGCCCAGCAACTGGCCCGGTCAAGTTTCCGAGCTGTCGAGTCCCTACCGTCAGGTTCTCAAGGAGGAAATGAAAGAATTTGCTGCTTTTGAGTTGGGGATTTCTCGTTCGGAGTTGAACTCTGATTCGAAAAAAATTGCCCATCTGTTGCGGGCTGCCTTGGTTGACGAATCTGTGTGGTTTGCTGCGAGCCATCGGATTGATCCCGGCGATGACGTCCTTGCGTCCTGCCGCCTCGGCGAATCTCTTGCGGCCTTGCAGGACTCGGATTTGCAGGCAGCTCCCGGGCTTTGGATGGCCAATCGTCTTTTGGCGGTGCGTGAATTGGCGGGGCTCACGGATCCCTCGCAAATGAGCGCCCTTGGTCGGCACGTCGGCGAGCTGGCGGCATCATGCCCCAGCCCACCGTCTCCGGAAGCGTTCTGCTTTCGCTCTGGGGATCGTCCTTCGGAACGCCCGTTTTCATTCACAAAAGCTTTTCTTCGCAATCCCCAGGGAGAAATTGCCATCGATGCTCTGTCATTTCCCATCTGGGATGGGTATGACGTGCTTGTTGCGGGTGGTGGGACGGGCGGGGCTCCCGCTGCGATTGCCGCCGCAAGAACCGGTGCCAGAACTCTGTGTTTGGAATCTGCCCACGGCCTTGGAGGGGTGGGTACTTTGGGATTAATCTGTTCGTATTGGTTTGGCAACAAAGTGGGATTCACTGCGGAGTTAAACGAGGCTGTTTCCGAGGTAGATTCTTTGAGCCGATCCAAACACGCAAATTCTTGGCGGCCTGAGATCAAGTCCGCCATTTATCATCGTCTGCTCAACGAAGCTGGCGGATCGGCATGGCAGGGGAGTTTTGCTTTTGGGGTGCGACTTGCCGGCCAGCGTCCCGATGGACTGCTGGTTTCCACACCCTTTGGTTGCGGGTTTGTGCCGGCCAAAACCATTGTGGATGCCACCGGGAATGCGGATGTTGCTGCTGCCAGCGGAGCCGCGTGCCGGATGATTGATGCCCATCATGTGGCCGTGCAAGGAACTGGCATTTCGCCACGCAAGGATCCCTCGATTCCTCATCAAAATTCCGACCACACCTTTGTGGAAGAAAATGATCCCGAGGGCCTCACCGCCGCCCATCTTCAAGCTCGGGAAAAATATCCCGATGACTTCGAAACGGCCCCATTTGTGAACTCCCGCGAGCGGCGTCAAATCGTGGGAGACATCGAACTTTCCCCCATCGACATTCTTGCTGGACGCACCTTCCCGGACACGATCTTCACAGCGAAAAGCAATTTTGACACCCACGGGTTCATCATTCATCCAGTCTTTATGGTCGCTCCTCCCGATCACAGTCCCCTGCAGGCCCATGTGCCTCTGCGCTGCATGTTGCCCAAAGGACTGAAAGGAATCCTGGTCACAGGTCTGGGTATGAGCGCGCATCGAGACGCCCTCCCGGTCATTCGGATGCAGGCCGATGTTCAAAACCAAGGCTATGCTGCGGGTCTGCTTGCGGCGCAGTGCGCTTCCAGCGGCGAAGATTTTCGTGCCGTGGATGTGCGAGCGTTTCAACAGGAACTCGTCGCAAAAGGAATCATCACCGCCGAAACCGCGCAACACGAAGACTCCTTTCCGCTGTCAATCGCTGACGTTCAGGAAGCAATCCATGGAGACCTTTCTGCGGTAAAAAATGTCGCCATCGTGTTTGCCCATGCCGAAAAATCGCAAGAGGGCTTGCGGCGCGTGATGGAGTCTGACCCAAATCCATCGAGTCAGCTTCAGGCGGCTTTGATTCTTGGTTTGATGGGCGACCCTCTGGCTGCGGGACCGTTGGAAAATTTTCTTTCTGGTGCCGCATGGGACGAGGGGTGGAACTATCGTGGCATGGGCCAATTTGGTGCCAGCATGAGCCTCATGGATGCACGGATCATTGCGCTCGGTCGTTGCGGCGGGCCGACCTCTGCTCATGTCCTCATTCCTCTTGTCAATCAACTCGAAGCAACGTCCGCATTTTCTCATTGTCGCGCTGTGGCCTTGGCAGCGGCCGCGTTTAAATCTTCGGACTTAACTTCCGCCCTCGCCCGATTGCTGGATCTTCCAACCTTAACCGGCAACTCGTTCCAAACCACGGAGGATATGCTCTCAGATTCCGATGGCGACACCACCTCCACACAATTCAGAAATCTGGCCCTCCGCGAACTCTATGTCGCAAGGGGGGTTTATTTGGGAGGCGATTTTAATGATCGCGGGCGCTCGATTTTGGAAACCTACACCCGCGACTTGCGGGGGCATTTTGCAAGACATGCCATGGCCGTCCTTGAATCCGACTCCTCATTACATTGTTCGCTCGATCTCGCTTAATAAAATCTGTGCCGAAAACCCTGCAAGTAAGATGCCGTCGCATCGAGAGCAGATGATCTTCCCAGCGAGAAGTGTGGGTTCATGTTTAGTTAAGAATTATTTACGGATTTGTAAAAATAATTGTTGCCAATTCTCCGAGGCATACTTATACAGATTGAAATAACTAAGCAATCTTCACGAATCATGCTCCATCATCGATCCATATCATCGCCTCAACTGGCAAGTGCAAACTTGTGCGGGTCCGGTGCATTGTGCCTTCGGGAGTTTATTCTCGGAACACAAGATATGCCGGAAGCCAATTGCGGCAAAACCCAAGCGAGCAGATCGTTCTAAATACCTACGTAAACAGCTAATTTAGTCAACCCTGCTCGCCAACAAGCGAACAGGGTTTTTTGTTTTTCCAATCAAACTTCACATATGAAATTTAATACAACTTAGGCGACAAAAAAGCCCCGCCACGGCGGCAACCGTGACGAGGCGGATTCGTCAACTCGAAACAGGTCATTGTTGAGACGGCCGTTCGCGTGACTCCTTAGAGACTTACGCAAGACGGCGGTGGTGTCAATACCACCGCACCGACCTTTTATGAGAAAATGAATCCACGCCAGCAACCTTACAATTCAAGGGCTTCGTGGGAGGTGTGCCTGAAACACCGAAAGATCCGCCGTGAAATAACCTGCGGGTGTGATCCTTAGTGCGTCTGGTAGGAGGTGGAATCCCTCCTCCTACCAACGCATCAAAGGATGGCAGCGGTGTTTGTTCTTTTACCCTGGCAGTTTATTGCCGGGGTTGTTGTGTTGATCGGTCGAGATGAGCCGGGCCATGCTGCGTCAAAGCAGTGGCACCTGGCTTCAAGTTTCCGAAATGGTAAACGTTAATCGGTCGATCAACGTCCGGGGTGGGTTCGAGCGAACCCGCCCCTTTTTGTGGTCATCGTTCAAGAGAAGGATGCCTGATTGCCATTCAGACGATGCCGGTGCAAGTCCAACCGGTGACACCACGCTCCCGTGGTGTAACAGATGAGCATGCAAGGCTTCGAACCTTGCGGTGAGGGTGCAATTCCTTCCGGGAGTACCAATTTCTCAATGGAGCCTATGGTGTAGTAGTAGCATTCCTCGCTGTGACCGAGGCAGGGTCGGGGCAGAACCGACTAGGCTCCCCATTTTATTCACAATTTCAACACTGGCCGGCATGCAGCCGTCCATTAACATAACAAAGAAAGGAAACAAAAACTATGAGCGTCCGAATTTTTGGAACGCATGACGAAGCAACCATCACCCAGATCCAACGCTGTCTTGCAGCAGGCGGAGAACGGGGTGTGCTCTGTGCCGATGGACACAAAGGTTACGCACAGCCAATTGGCGGTGTTGTGGCCTATCGCGACACGATTTCGATTTCAGGAGTCGGATTCGACATTGGCTGTGGCAATCTGGCTATTCGCACGGATGCCAAGGGCGATGACGTTCGACCCCACATCGAAAAGATCATGAATGATGTTGTCACGGATATCTCGTTTGGAGTCGGCCGTCACAATAAGGAACGCGTCGAGCACGAGCTCTTTGAAGACGAGCTCTGGAAAGAACGGCCATTCAGAGATTTTAAGCCCATGGCAGAAGCCCAGCTTGGAACCGTCGGAAGCGGCAATCATTACGTGGACATCTTCACTGATGCGGCTGACCGCGTGTGGGTTGGCGTCCATTTCGGTTCGCGTGGCTTCGGTCACAAGACGGCCACCCACTTCCTCAAAGCAGCGGGTGGCAAGGACGGGATGGATGTGGACCCGGCAGTCGTGCGGGAGCAGGACGCCGTCGGTCAGGCCTACATCGCCGGCATGAAGCTGGCGGGGCGCTACGCCTACGCCGGTCGCGAATTTGTGGCCCGTCACGTCGTGAACAAAATTCTTTCGGCCAAAATCGAGGAAGAGGTGCATAACCACCACAACTTCGCGTGGAAGGAGGAGCATGACGGAGAAAGGTTCTGGGTTGTCCGCAAAGGGGCGACCCCGGCTTTTCCAGGTCAGAAGGGCTTCATCGGTGGGAGCATGGGTGACGACGCTGTTATTATCGAGGGCGTGGACTCCTGTGTTTCCCGTGAAGCCCTTTACTCCACCGTCCATGGAGCCGGGCGTGTCATGTCGCGCACGGCGGCCAAAGGAAAGTTCGTCAACGAGGACGGCAAGCGTATCCGCAAACCCGGCCTCGTCCGTCACGACGAAATGATGAAATGGCTGCACGAACGCGGAGTGACCCTCCGCGGCGGAGACCTCGATGAAGCTCCGCAGGCATATCGCCGACTGCCCGAGGTGCTGGCAGCACACGACGGAACCATCAAGGTTCTCCACGTGCTCAAGCCCCTCGGCGTCGCCATGGCGGGTCGTGACATCAGCGATCCTTACAAAGATTAACCCGAGGCCGGCTCCTTTCATCAGGAGTCGGCCTCACAACCCTTTCCGCTTTGGCTTTTCCAAAGGGTCTTTCGATCCAACGGAGGCTGATCTTTCGCGGCTCACCACGGCACCCTGTCTCAATGAGACGGCGTGCCATTTCACCAACAACCAAACACACCAATGAAACATAAAAACCAACGTTCGATTCGGAGGGCCGCCCTGCGGTTTTCCATCACACGCAAAAAATTCGGCGTTCGCGCATGGCCGGTCCGTTCGACCATCCGTGTCCGTGCGCCGTCAAAGGAGAATTCATGAAAGAAAATCTCATAGCCAATCAGTTCGCCCGTATGGGCGCGCGATTCAAAATCGCTTATCAGGAAAACACTCGCCTCCGCGACTACGCGTTGGATATTCGCCGAGATCACCGCAGCGAATATTTCGAGATGCTCGTCTCCAGAGAACTGGAGCCTACACTCGACATCTGCGTGATGCAGACGGTGGCGCAAGAGCGCCATCTCTTGCTCCTCGTGAAGACGCCGCAGTCGAAGGATCGCTTCCTCTGCGGACATGACGAGCGGGAATGGTTTGTCGCGGCGGTTCCGGGAGGAGCCTCTTCCGTGGCACAAGCCCGGGATGCCCTCAAGCCAGAAGAAGTGCGTGCGGTTGAAAGTCGCGTGCGCCTGAAGTCCAATCAGCGCAACCGTCGGCACAACCGTGCCTTCATCCGTCAGGGTGAATGGTTTTTTGTGCCAGCGGAGCTCTCAGAAGCCCAAGGAGCCATCCTGCGCAACGAACCTATTCGTCGCGGTGCAGGCAAGCCCCACATGGTTGCCGAGGTCTGCCGCTTTGGAGGGGAGGAGGTCTATGTTTGCGGAAGATACCCAAACGGTATTACCGCAGAGGAATACAAACGACTCGTAGAGTCCGATCCCAAGGCAAAAAAATTCGCGTGGCGTCGAATGATGCGCAACCCGGGCGTTTATGCTCGTGGCACTGTTCGTCATCCCGACCACTGCACGATTGTCCTTAGAGGCTGGCACCGCGTCCTGATGAATACCGAGACCCAATCGCGCACCATGGCGAATGTGGCATTCCTCGATTGAGGAACAACACCAGGCCGGGGAGAACACATTTCTCCCCGGCCTCAATTTCACAACAACTCCGGCTTCTGCCCGGGGCAAAAGAACAGACACCGCGCTTTCGTCCCGAGAATTTTAACCATCCAAACACATGAGCGACATCCTGAAAAAATCCACCGTTCTGGTGCTGAATCGAAACTGGCAGGCGATCAACGTTCGCACGCCAGCGGATGCGTTTTGCCAATTGGCCACGGAGGTTGCCACTGGTCTCGACATCGATTCCGATTTAATGACTCCGGTCAAATGGTCCGATTGGCTCAAACTCCCCATCCGGGACCGCGATCTTTGTGTGTCCACGCCTCGCGGACACATCCGCGTGCCGACGGTGGTTGTTCTGGCGCGTTTTGACAAAGTTCCGAAGCGACGCCCGAATTTTTCGCCTCGGTCCATCTGGATCCGAGATGGCGGCGTCTGCCAATACACAGGACGCCACCTCAAACCCGGCGAGGGAAATATTGATCATGTCATGCCTCGCTCACGAGGCGGCGACACGTCTTGGGAAAACTGCGTGCTGGCTCACCGTGAGGTGAACAGCCGCAAGGGCAATCGCCTGCCCGCCGAGGCTGGTTTGAGGCTCATCCGTCGGCCGGCAACGCCCAAGGAACTTCCTGTCACCATGCTGATTAAAAACAATCATGGCATTGAAGACTGGGATCACTTCCTTGGCTGACGGTTCTCCAACTGCTGAGCGGCAAGAACTGGGGGCGGTGTTAGATGCTGCCCTTTCAGGGCCGAACCCGGTGAGGTGGAGAGCAACCCAAGGCTGATCACTGTGGATTTTTTGGAGAGAGGAGAAAAGACAGGGTTTGTCGGTTGGATGATTTCGCAGATCGTGCGACGTTGAGAAAATGACATTCCCATCCCAATTTCCCGACGAACAATCTGAGGACGGTTCGTTTTCACGACAGGACGATGAATTTCGCAATTGGGTGAGCGAGGACCCTGCCTCTCCTCACCCGGTTGCTCCGGATCGCTATCATCTCTACATCTCGCTGGCATGCCCTTGGGCAAGTCGCGCGCTGATCGTGCGAAATCTTAAGGATCTTGATCATGTCATAGGGGTCACCGTGGTTGATCCCATTCGCGACGACAAAGGCTGGGCGTTTCGGGAAGGACCGGGATATTCCGTGGATCCTGTGAATGGCTTTCAATTCCTGAGTGAAGCGTATCTCGCGACCAATCCACGATTCCGAGGCCGCGTGACCGTGCCAGTGTTATGGGACAAGGCGTCCAAGAAAATTGTGAACAATTCCGAGGATGATATCTGCCGGATGTTTAATGATGTTTTCGGGCCTTTGGGCGGGAATATGACGGATCTCTTTCCCGCTGATCTTGAGCCGGAACATTCTGAGTTGTCGGACCTGATTTACGACAAGGTCAACAATGGCGTTTACAAAGCAGGGTTTGCCTCGACGCAGGGTGCCTATGAAAAACCATGCCGCGAGCTTTTCGCCACGCTGGACACGCTGGAGTTGAGGCTTTCGCATGCGCGTTTTCTTTTCGGAGAGCGCATTGTCGAAGCCGACTGGCGGCTGTTCTGCACCTTGATACGTTTCGATGCGGTCTATCACGGACATTTCAAATGCAACATCCGGCGAATCGTCGATTATCCGAATCTCCAAAGACACTTGAATGATCTGTATCAGCAGCCGGGAATCGCGGAAACGGTGAACTTTGATCACATCAAACGTCACTACTACTTCACCCACGATGACATCAACCCCACCAGAATCGTCCCCCTCGGCCCGGAACTGACCTTTATTCGCGAATAAGAGCGAGGGATTCGTTCGGATCCTGGCTGCCTCGTGCGAGGGATTTGCGTTTATGGAAGCAATGCTCGGACTGGTCGGAAATCTCCTGAATCTTTCACGTTGATAAATAACCCTTATAACGTTATACGTTATATCATGACGCAGCCATCCTTGCCTGGCGAAATCCTGCTGGAGAAATACCTCAAGCCCATGGGCATTTCTCAGAATGCCATGGCGCGCGCGATTGGAGTTCCTCCAAGGGCCGTGAACGAAATTGTCCTTGGGCGCCGCTCCGTCACGCCGGCCATGTCGATCCGCTTTGGGGTTTTCTTCAATCAACCTGACAATTTCTGGTCAAACCTCCAATTGGAATCGGACTTACATGCCTTGGCCAAGGGCCGCCCACGCCTGATCTCCAAGATTCAACCTGCCTCCAACCTCGTCAAATCAGAGGCCAAGTCCCCGCCGGCTCACACTGAAAATCCCACTCCCTCTGGAAGCTTTTTTCAACTGCCTGTTGAAAATTTGTGAGTCTTTCTGAGATGTGGACCCCATAAAATCCGTAGAACCTCTCCGCACTTGCCAGCGGCCTGTCATTGAAGTACGTTTCACGTATTGGCGCGTTCGTCTAGGGGTTAGGACACAGCCCTCTCAAGGCTGGTGCACGGGTTCAAATCCCGTACGCGCTGCCAACAGCTTTTGATCCGACTTCTGCGGGCGAGCAAAATAGTCCACAAGCATTGGCCCCAACCCATCGATTTCACGTGGGAAGTCTCCGTAAGCCATCACACCCAGCCCATGTAACCAATCAGCCCGGCGCCTGCGACGATGAAGATGGGATTGATTTTGGTGGTGGTAAAAATGAGCGTGCAGATGGCGGTGAGGAGATAGGCCTGCCAGCCTGTTTCTGAGGCCCGTACCATGACAAACCCCGTGGCCAGAATGAGGCCTACAGTGAGGGGCGCGAGTCCGCGTTCGACGGCTTTTCGTAATGGAGATTTTTCCGCGCGGGCCCAGACCGCGCTGACCAAATAAACAAGCACCCCCGCAGGAACGACCATGCAGACGGTGGCGAGGATTGCAGCGAGGATGCCAATCAGTGGCCCCCCAACCATCTCGCCGGCTTGATAACCAATGATGGTGACAATCAAGATGCTCGGACCGGGGGCAGTCTGGGAAATGGCAAACACATCGGCAAATTGTTGATCAGTCAGCCAACCGTAGTTGCCCACAGATTTGCGGTGCATTTCCGGAATCACCGAGTTGCCTCCTCCAATCGAGAGCAGGGAGAGGGAGGAAAACAAGATCACGACATGAAAGAAAGTGAGGGAGTCGTCTTTCATTGGTGTCCTTCCGCCGTCGATTTTTGCCGTGGCCAGGCCCATGCGATGGCAAGCGGCGCGAGGATCGCAAGGGTTGCGAGCAGTGGCCAGCGGAAGATGCCATTAAGAACAAACATGGCGATAAAAAACAGAATGGGCACGATGCCGGTGAGGCATTTGCGTCCCGTTTTGAAGACCATGGAGAGAGTGAGGGCAATCGCTGCGGCGGTGGCGCCTTTGAGGATGGACTTCAGTTCGGGGACTTCGTGGAACCGGAAATAGGCATAGGCCAGGGTGATTGCAATAATCACAGGAATGGCGCAAAGGCCCACCACGGCAGCAACCGCGCCGGGGATGCCACGAAATTTTGTGCCCACAAACACCGCAAGGTTCACTTGGTTTGCACCGGGCAGGATCCGGCACATGGTGACAGCGCTAAGGAATTCCTCATCTGCCATCCATTTTTTTTCGACAACCACCACCTCGCGCGACCAAGCGGAAAGCCCTCCGCCAAACGACGCAAGGGCGATGTGATTAAACGTGAGCGCCAGTTCGAAGAGAGAGGGAGGTTTCACTCGTGGCGCAGGTCGTGGTCATGTGGGAACTCCGGCTCGTGGTGTTTGGACGGTTCCAAGGGATCGGGTGCATTGTAGCGGTTCGAAGAATCCCAGTCGGTTTCAAAGACATCCATCAGGCGGGTGACAATCGTGGGGTCGGCAATTGTGGCCCCCAATTCGCGTCTGAGATCAAAGGCGCTGCGGTCAATATTCATTGAACCCACCAGGGCATGCGCCTTGTCCACGAGTATTAGTTTGGCGTGCAGGCGGTAGTTTTTTTGTTTGTGGACTTTGACACCAAACCGCTGAAGCACTCTCAGCGAGGAAAAGGTATCCAGCACATCCCAATCGCTGATGCCGTGTTTGCCGCCGCAAAGCACTCGCACATGGACGCCCCGCTCGGAGGCTTCAATGAGCCGATCCAAGATCACTGCATCCACGAATTTCGGGTGTTGCACGTCGAGATGTTTTTCTGCGGCATCGATAAACTTCGACATCTGAATGCGTGAATTGGAATTGCTCCAGAGGAGGCCGGTGGATGGATCCGGTGACCAGTCCCGGTGTTCCCAATCCGCTTCAAACCCTTCAATGACCTGGGCCACCCGAGCGGGATCCTGGGTCACAATTCCGTAATCGCGAGTGAGGGTAAAATATTTTTCGCAAAGATTGAACGTCGCGATGAGGGCCGCCTGTCCATCGACCACAATCGACTTCTCATGCGTCACATAAAACTTGGGGCTCGCCCACTGAATCTCGACGCCAGCCGCCTTGAACTTTTCGAAAGTGTCATCATTTGCCCGATCACCACCGGAGCGTTTGGGGTTCAGCATCACCCTAACCGCAACGCCTGCGTGCTTCCTGGCAATCACGGCCTCAATCAAGGAGGGTTCGGTGAATGTGAATTGTTTGATGAGGAGGGAACGTTTGGCCGCCTCGATGTAGGTGCGGACCGGAAGAACTCCATCGTCTGGCTGGACAATCAAGTGAGGGACTGGGATGAACATTGGTAATCATTTTCAGAAAATAGGCCCATCATACAGAAAAATTAGCGAGCTTCGGTGGCCAGCCTTGGATGGAAGAGAGGCGGAGCTTCTTCGCCCCGGCCGGGGCAAATCCCGCTTGATGGGTGCCCGGGTGTTTGCAGGACCTCTCGGCGAATGTCCAACATCCCTCCGGGATGAAATCTGGCAAACTTAAGATGAGCGAAGCCCCACCGTGCCGCTTGACCTGAGAGTGCCTGTGGGTCCATTCTCACAGAAATGTTGCTCTTGTTTTGCCCGCGCGAAGCTGAACCGCCTGACCCCCGCGTCGCGGTGACTCCGGATTCCGCAATCAAGTTCAAAGAGCTGGGCATTTCGGTTCTCATCGAAACCGGGGCTGGGGCGGCTGCTGGTTTCTCTGACGATGCCTACAAGAAAGCAGGGTGTGAAATCGCCACAGACCGAGGTGCCGCCCTTGCAAGGGCGCAGATGATCACCTCGGTCCACGCGCTGACTGATCAGGATCTTTCCCGTTTAAGCGAGGGAGTGGTGACAATCAGCTTTTTGGATCCCTTTCGAAATCCGTCGAAGACAGCGTCTGTTGCGGCATCCGGCGCTTCAGCGTTCAGTCTGGAATTGATCCCACGAACGACTCTTGCTCAGAAAATGGATGCACTGAGTTCACAAGCCAGTCTTGGGGGCTATGCGGCGGTTCTTTTGGCGGCGATGCGGATGGACACAATTTTTCCGATGATGATGACACCGGCTGGAACGTTGCAGGCCTCTCGGGTTTTGGTGGTGGGCGTGGGTGTTGCGGGGTTGCAGGCGATTGCAACGGCCAAGCGCCTCGGAGCCCGGGTAACGGCCTTTGACACCCGGCCAGTCGTCGAGGAGCAAGTCAAATCCCTTGGCGCAAAATTTCTGAAGATCGATCTGGGGGAAACCGGCCAGACCTCGCAGGGATACGCCAAGGAGTTGAACCCCGAACAACTCGCCAAGCAGCGAGAAGGGATGGCCCGTGCATGTGCTGAGACCGATACGCTCATCACGACAGCGCAGGTTTTTGGAAAGCCCGCTCCACGCATCATCTCAGCAGAAATGGTTGCGGGGATGCGACCCGGCAGCGTGATTGTGGACATGGCAGTTGCAAGTGGCGGCAACGTCGAGGGCTCCGAGCCCGGACAAGAAGTTGTGGTTGGCGGGGTGCGGATCTTGGGCGCTGACAATCTCCCCGCAAGCGTTCCGCGTCATGCCAGCCTCGTCTTTGCCAACAACATTTTTAATTTTGTTTCCCACCTTTGGACGCCGGAGAAGGGAATCCTTTTCGATGCAGAGGACGAGATCCTTCAGTCCTCGCTGGTCACCAGGGGCGGGAAAATCGTTAACCGCCGCGTCCTCGAATCCCTTCCAACCACCTGAATCATGCTCCTCTTTTTTGTTTTCATCCTTTCGATATTTCTGGGCTTCGAGCTCATCAACAAGGTGCCTTCGCAACTCCATACACCATTGATGTCAGGCTCAAACGCCATTTCAGGCATCACGATTGTGGGGGCCTTGGTGGCAGCAGGGCACACGGAGAATAGCGGCTTTGCCACCGCGCTGGGCGTGCTGGCCGTGGCCCTTGCAATGATCAATGTGGTGGGTGGTTATTTGGTCACTGACAGGATGCTCCGCATGTTCAAGATCCGCGGAAAGGAGAAATGATGCCAGCCTCTGACCTGATCAATTTGGGATATATCGTCGCTGCGGTCCTTTTTATCTACGGACTCAAGCTTTTGAGCGCGCAGGCCACGGCACGCCGGGGAAACATGATTTCTGCCGTGGGCATGTTGGTTGCTGTTGTGCTGACGCTTTGTCAGCAGGGCCTGGAGTTCCATTGGATCATCGTCGGACTCGTGGTGGGAACAGCCGTGGGAGTTGTCTTGGCCATGAAGGTGCAAATGACATCAATGCCCGAGATGGTCGCGCTCTTTAATGGTTTTGGAGGTCTGGCAAGCCTGTTCGTGGCATGGGCGGAATATGACTTCAAGCCCGACATGCCAGCCACGGCGGCGGCACCGGCCATGCTGGCCATCCTGATTGGTGGAATCACATTCACAGGAAGCATGGTGGCCTTCGGCAAACTCTCCGAGGTGTTGTCAGGCAAGCCGGTGTTGTTTCGTGGTCAGGTTCCGCTCAATGCGTTTCTCCTTGTGGTCGCCGTTGTGGCGGGGGTGGTTTTCGCTCTCTCCCCGGCTTCATCTTATTTCCTCCTGATCCTTGCGGTCCTACTCGGCTTGGCGCTCGGGGTGTTGTTGGTGATCCCCATTGGCGGAGCGGACATGCCCGTCGTGATCTCGTTGCTGAACAGCTACTCCGGCTTGGCCGCCTGCGCCGCCGGCTTTGTGATCGGCAATACGGTCCTTATTGTCGCTGGCGCCCTTGTTGGAGCCAGCGGAATTATCCTGACATCGATCATGTGCAAAGCCATGAACCGGTCGCTCACGAATGTACTTTTCGGGGGTGTTGGAGCCGGTCCCGGTGGGGAAGGCACAACTCTTCAAGGGGAGCCAAAACCCATATCTGCCGAGGATACCTACTTTTTGCTCGAGGCTGCCCGCTCGGTGATTGTCGTGCCCGGCTACGGAATGGCTGTCGCCCAAGCCCAGCATGTGGTCAAAGAGCTTGCGGAGCTCCTCGAAAATAACGGAGCCGACATCAAATTCGCGATCCACGCGGTCGCGGGCCGCATGCCCGGCCACATGAACGTTCTCCTCGCCGAGGCCGATGTGCCCTATGAGCAACTTGTGGAAACCGAGGATGTGAATCCCCTGATGCCTTCCGTGGATATCGCCTTGGTCATTGGGGCCAATGACGTCGTAAACCCGGCTGCGAGAGAGGACAAATCAAGCCCCCTCTATGGCATGCCAATCATCAATGTGGATCAGGCCCGCACAGTGATTGTGATGAAACGTTCGATGAAGGCTGGCTTCGCCGGGGTGGACAACCCGCTGTTTGTTTCTCCCAACGCCCGCATGCTCTTCGGCGATGCCAAGCAGACGCTTCAGGCCATCGTCGGAGAGTTCAAATCGGCATCAGCGTGATTGTTTCTGTCCTGCCGTTTGGGGGGTGTGATTAATTGTGGGTGAGGTCATGGGTAAGACTCACAAAAGATAAGTGGGCGGGCAAGGGACTGCCCAGCCCTACCATCAAAGCGGCGCTTCGCGCTCGCGCCAGCTTTACCTGTGGTAGGGCTGG
>JBGTLQ010000182.1:0-2962 GCA_041744075.1 Terrimicrobiaceae bacterium | reverse complement strand
TGAGGCGATTTCAAATGCGTCACATCCCTTTTCCTTTGCAAGGCCCTCATATCATGCAACTTCCGCGACATCTTTGGTCACTTAACCGGACACCCGTGATGTCATGTATAGTTGATCCCAAAAGCACCTCCAACGGGACTCTTCCGGTTGCGGCTCGAACGGCTTTCCCTGCCTCTGAGTCCGTCATTTGGTAGCGATACGCGGGTAAGAAAGCCTCAACGAGCCATCAACAAACTTCCGAAAATTGTTGTGCTAATGATTTGATCTGTGGCTTGGGAGGACGGAAAACGCAGGGTTGGCGTACCGCAGAGACGTCGTGACAAGTCAATCGGGTCCCCCACGTTCACATCAGCCGGGTCAACTTGGTAGGACCAAACATTAAAATCGGTCAGAGTGGCCGCACCATAGATGGTTGTGAATGCGCAATTTCCAGCGTCATAACCCGCGCTGATTCGGACGCGTCCGATGCGAGGTTCAGGAAACCGAGCATCAAAGGTCTGCCATCGGCCTCCCATAAATACCTCGAAGTAGGCATGAAAATCCATGGGTGTTCCCGGATCCTCACACCCCACATCCGCGACATATCCACTGGCGTATCGGGCCGGCAAGTTGAAGGTCCGGCAGAGGGTCACTCCGCAATGTGCCAGATCACGACAGACGCCATACCCACGATTGATAATATCGGAGGCTGATAACAATGGGCTCCCCGAGCCGGTTCGATATTCAATATTTTGGTGTAGCCAATCTCTGATTCCACGGACCCGTTCCAAGCCATGAGAGAGATGCCCAAATTTGCTCCAGGCAAAATCCAGGAGCTTATCGGAATCGCAATAGCGGGAGGGCATGGTGTAGCGCAGCAACTCGGCTGGCAATTGGTCGGGGGAAATGACGTCATCTTCGTGCGCAAAATCTTCACGGGCACTGGGCACCGAAACCAGACCATCGTAGCGGAGCACATTTTCCCCCGTTTGGAGAACTGTCCGAAGAATCACGTTTCCATGGTCATCCTCTGATTCGGTTGCCACCAACTCAGGGTCCAGTTGAACGCTTTCCACGCGGATGGATTGATGGCTGCAATGACGAGGCTTGAACGTTATCAGGGCTGGTGCGGACTCAGGACAGGAATATCTCAACTCGCAGCCCACGCGGAGCACGAGATCGAGCGCGGGGACAGTCAGATCTGAATTGGAAGGCATATTGGTTTGTTTTACGTCGTTATTTCAGTGATTATCGACCCTGCGCTGACCTGTGACCGTATCCTTAGGTTCTGGTAGGTAGCATACACTACGCCAATCTTGATCCTCTGATGACTCCCCTGCCCTGCACCAATGATCTGCCTGAGATGCTTGAATTCCTCAAGCGTATGGTGTCAGTGAACAGCTTCACAGCAAACCCGCAGGGCGTGAACGCCGTGGCCGATGTGATTGTCTCACAATTCGAACCGCTGGGACTTGGTGCCAGCCGGGTTCCCACAGCAAATGCCGGATTCGGGGAGCACTTGTTTTTGAGCACAAAACGGGACGAGGAATTGCCCACGCTGGCCTTGATCTCTCACCTCGACACCGTCTATCCACCCGAGGAGGAACTGCGGAATGATTTTGCCTGGCGGGTGGAAGGAAACCGGATTTTTGGACCAGGGACCAATGACATCAAGGGGGGTACCGCGATGGTGTGGATGATCCTTCACGCAATGTATCGGGATTGGCCCGCTGTCTTTTCCGCCGCGAATTGGGTGATTGCTCTCAATGCCTGCGAAGAGGTGGACTCCGAAGATTTTGGGTTGGCATGTCAACGTCTTCTTCCAAAAGGGGAGACGGCCTGCCTACTTTTTGAGGCCGATGGAGGAACCCCCGAAGCGTTCCGTGTGGTTCGTCAGCGTAAGGGTCGTGGCACATTTCATATCCACACGGAGGGCCGGGGCGCTCATGCGGGGGCGCAACACCCCCGTGGGGCAAACGCTATTGCGGAACTTGCTCTCATCGTTAACAAACTCCACGCCCTCACGGATTATGAGGCAGGACTGACCGTCAACATCGGAAGCATTCATGGCGGCACGGTCGATAATCGGGTGCCTCACGAGGCGTCTTTGTCCTTGGAAATGCGCGCTTGGGATTCTTGCGTGTATCAAGAAGCTGAGTCAGCGATTTTATCAGTCAACGGCGAGGGAACAATCCGGAGTGCTGACGGGTATCCTTGTTTCACACGCGTGGAAATTGCTCAAGCGACAGCACCGTGGCCGAACAACCCGGAAACCCAAAAACTTGTTGTGATTTGGGAATCTGCGGGCAAGGAGTTAGCCATTCCGGTCGAGACCCAAGCTCGCGGTGGACTCAGCGATGGCAATGTCCTTTGGCATCATTTTCCGACCATTGATGGATTGGGGCCCTGCGGAGATTTCTCCCATTGCTCCGAACGCAGTACGGATGGTTCCAAGGAACAGGAGTGGGTGGCTGTGGACTCGTTTGTGCGAAAGAGCCAACTCAACGCGGCGGCGATGGCCACGCTCATTCGGGAGCCAAAACACTGGGTCCGTGGTGAGAATTAACGCGAGTTGAGGGACTCACCAGGAAGTGGTTTTCCAGAAAAAGTTAGCGTTTCCAACTCGGCAAAAACCGAGCCAATAAAAATGCTCACCTCGGCACGTAAAGGGAACCGGTATTCATCATCGGAAATCCAGACCGTGCCTTTGCGGAATTTGCCATGTTGCTGAAGGCGGGGAGGTTCATTTTTTTTGAGTTCGATGCGTTGGATCTGAAAATCCAAGCGGATGGCAGGACGTTTTTGACCCCTAATGTTGACCTTTTCGCGCTTGCCCACGGTGGCTTGAAAGAGAAAGGGGGAATCGCCGGGAAAGGCAATGACAGCGAGCTTGTCGCCCGTTTTGAGGGACTGGCTGCGAAGAAAAAACATGGCGGAGACGATGTCCCTGATGGGTTCGATTTGGATGTGTTTCCATTTGGAA
>JBGTLQ010000181.1:0-3370 GCA_041744075.1 Terrimicrobiaceae bacterium | reverse complement strand
GGCGAAACGCCTCCTTGAGCAGGATGTTTCAGTGATACAAGAAGTATCCGACACCTTTGGACCAGATGTGATGGACGAAGCCGGCGGGGTCCATCGCAGCCGGTTGAGGGATTTGGTTTTTCATCATCCCATTGAGAAAAGCAGGCTGGAATTGATCCTTCATCCCAGAATCCGTGAAAATTGGGGCTCTAGAGCTCAGAAATATCTCGCTGCCAAGAACGAGATTTTCCTTGCTGAAATCCCATTACTCTATGAAAAGCAGCTGGAAAGTTTCTTCGATCTCGTTATTGTGGTAGGAGCCTCGAAGGACACCGTGATCGACCGTATGGTCGTATCCCGCAAATTAACTCCGAATCTCGCATCATTATTTCTGGAGTCGCAGTGGCCCCTTGAAATGAAAATGCGCCAGGCCACTTTCGTAATTTGGAATGATGGCTCGAAAGAATTGCTTACCAACCAATGCCTTACCCTGGCGCAGACGCTGTGGTCAACTTGGCACGAATAAATATCCATGATCGAAGATTCCGAAACCGGGGCAGAAGAAAGCCCATCAAATTTAGCCTTTCAACAAGAGGGCACCGTTGCTGAACCGGAAGGCCAGGATCGGGAGTCGCTGGAAACCGATTTGACCGAAGGCGATATGGATATTTGGGCAAAACCGGAATCGATTGATGCCGGAGATTTGCATGGCAGAACCTTTCACGAACTGTTGGAGATTGCGAATCGTGCGAGGATCAGAACCGGATCTGCAAAATCGAAGCGTCATTTGGTCGTTGACCTCCTTCGCGGGTATTGCGCTCGGAACGTGCCTGTATTTGGAGAAGGGATTGTAGAATTCACAGCTGATCACCAGGCATTTTTGCGATGGGCCAAGTTTAACTTCCTTTCCGCCGTTGACGACGTGGGCATTCCTTCCCAGCTGTGTCGCAGTCTTGGCTTGAGGGCCGGTCAAAAACTAACTTGTCGCTTACGATTGCCGCGGGACAAAGAGCGGTCCCTGATGGTTTCGGAAGTTCTGGCGCTGGATGGAGTTCAGGCTGATCAATGGGTGCCCCCGAAACATTTTGATTTACTGACGGCGATGTTTCCAAAGGAACGAATTATTTTGGAACATGGCAAGTGGCCTGGAGTGAGTGCGCGGGTTGTGGATTTAATCGCGCCTCTAGGCAAGGGTCAGCGGGGTTTGATTGTGGCTCCTCCACGTGCGGGAAAAACGATCTTGTTGAAAAATATCGCGAGAGCCATCAAAGCAGGTTCGCCCAACATTCATCTGATTTTGTTGCTGGTGGATGAACGTCCCGAGGAAGTGACTGATTTTATTAGAGAAATCGATGCGGAGATTTACAGCTCCACTTTTGATGAAAATCCTCAACGGCATATCCAGGTATCGGAACTGGTTCTGGAGCGGGCAAAACGTTTGGTTGAGCAGCAAAAGGATGTCGTGATTTTGTTGGATAGCCTGACCCGCCTCGCCAGAGGTTACAACAATATGCAGCCGGGCAAGGGAAGAATTATGTCAGGTGGGGTGGATGCGAAGGCCCTGCTGAAGCCGAAGCGATTTTTTGGAGCGGCGCGTAATGTGGAGGAGGGTGGAAGTCTGACGATTCTGGCAAGCGCGCTCGTGGAAACCGGCAGCCGCATGGATGAGGTTATTTTTGAAGAGTTCAAGGGCACCGGCAACATGGAGGTGCATCTGGACCGTTCTTTGGTGGGCCAACGCGTCTACCCGGCGATTCATATTTTGAAATCTGGCACTCGGAAGGATGAACTCCTTTATCATCCACAGGAATTTGACAGGATCACCACGTTAAGACGCCAGTTGGTCGCACTGCCCCCGGCCGAGGCGATGCAGGAATTGATCGATGGCATTCAGAATACGGATAACAATGCCGAATTGCTTCTTTCCGGACTTCGCTAAATAGACATCCACTATGCGTCGTCGTGAATTTGTGGATCAACCGCAGGCCTTGTCCGATCTGGTCGAGCAACTCCAATCGGAGTCCACGCTTGCCGTGGATACCGAGGCGGACAGCTTGCATTCTTTTCGTGAGAAGCTCTGCTTGATCCAAATCAGCAACTCAGAACGTGATTGGGTTGTGGATCCGCTGGTGGGTTTGGACCTCACGGAATTGTTCGCCGTGTTCCAAAAACGTCGTGTGATTCTACATGGAGCTGACTTCGATTTAAGAATGCTAATGCGTTCGGGTATGGGGTGTCCTGAAATGGTGTTTGACACGATGCTGGCTGCCCGACTGGTGGGGTTGAGGCAATTTAGTCTGGCCGCTCTGGTGCAGAATTTTTGCGCTGTCGAAATGCAGAAAGGTGAGCAAAAAGCGGATTGGGGAAGGCGACCGCTTTCTCCAAAAATGTTGGAGTATGCCTATAACGATACCGCTTATCTTCCGGAAATCGTGGGCCAATTAGAGGCGGATTTGGTGAAGCTTGGACGTTTGGACTGGTTGCAACAGTGTGTGTCACGTGTGATTGAACTGGTCTACAAGGCCAGTTCCAATGGTGACGAGGAGCCATGGCGAATTTCTGGATCGGGCCATCTCAAGGGACTTTCCGCGGCGGCAGTGCGGCACTTGTGGGAGTGGAGGAATCGATGCGCCGATCAAATTGATAAACCTGCATTTCATGTCGCGAGAAATGATTTACTGATTGAAAACGCACGTCGGGTTGGCGAAAGCGAATCTCCATTGGAGCAAGGCATTCATCCGCGCTTCAAGAGGTCTTTTTTACAAGCCATTGAAGAGGCAAAGGCCATTCCATTGGAACAATGGCCCAGGAAACCAAAGTCAAACCGCCAGCGACCAAGCCCCGAGATGGAAACACGACTCAATCAGTTGCGAGACCAGCGACAAAAAGTAGCGGTGGAGCTGGATCTTGAGGTTGGGCTCATTGCTTCCAGAGTGATTTTGGAAAAAATCGCGATGGATCCATCGCTGGCTGAATCTTCACTGATGCCTTGGCAGTATGAATTGCTTGGGCCAGCACTTGAGCGTCTTTAATTTTTCGCAACTCTTCCGCTTTGGGCGGGTTTGACTTCTTGTTATGAAAATCAAATCTATCTGCGGTTCTTCCCTTGCTGTTTTGTTGTCATTTACATTCGGTTCAACCCTGCTTGCGCAGTCTAATGAACCCATTCCCGGCGATCCTGCCGTCTCTGCAGTTGCCGATTCTGCCGTGAAGACGGAGGACCAACTGGATTCCAAAAAAGAACAGGGCCTGGGAGGCAAAGCTCGTGGTGAGGGTTCAGAGCGAAAAGTACAGGAGCAGGGAGCGGGTAAGGAGCGGCCACCTGTGCCCGGGGTTTCTGCTGAGGAAATGAAGCAACTTCAGACGGCGATGCGTGAGGCTCGCCAAGACC
>JBGTLQ010000180.1:0-9581 GCA_041744075.1 Terrimicrobiaceae bacterium | reverse complement strand
ACGCTCTCTCGTGTGCTGAAATCGCGAAAACACCGAAGACCATTATAAAATGACGGCCAAATTAGCGCAGGCAGCGGTATTGGGCAACCGTCACCCATTTTTTGGCCTCTGGCCAAATCCTTTGTGAACAATGCGGGCTAGCGGGTTGCGGTCCTGGATTATAAGATATGGGACCGACCCCTTTTGGCTGTTACTTTCATGATCAGGCAACAGCAACGGCGCTGTTGGGTGTTTATGAGGATCAGATTCTAAAATATGGGACCCCATCGGCTGTCCCAAAAAATGTCAAAAATCAGTCACTGACCACAAAAGTCGACGGCACCTGGCGGAGGCGGATGAGCAACGTCGATTCACCTTGTAAACTGGAGGCAATTGGCTATAACGCGCCATGTTAAACTCGTGCCGTTTCCTGTTGATTTGCCTGGTGTTATTCGGCACGTGCCACTCCTACACGGCCCAAGCCGACACGTTGACCGTTTCCAACCTCAACGACTCGGGTCCCGGCAGCTTGCGCGATCAAGTCGCTGCGGCTGCCCCCGGCGACACAATAGATTTCGCCGTCACCGGCACCATCACGTTGACAAGTGGCACCATCGATATCGCAAAAAACCTGACCATTACCGGACAAGGCGCGAGCAGCCTCGCCCTCAACGGCATTGACACCGACGGCCGTCGGTCGATCTTCAACATCAGCGCCGGCTTCGTCGACATTTCCGGACTCACGCTGAGCGGTGGCAGGGGCAACTTCTACGACGTTACGGTAGGCGGTGTTAACACCAGTGTGCGGTCCGGCGGCGCGCTGTTTATCTCTGGCGGAACCGTGACGGTAACAAACTGCACTCTCTCGGATAATAGCGCCAATTATGGTGGCGCAATCTTCATGACAGGAGGCGGGCTGACGGTATCGAACTGCACCCTCTCCTATAATCAAGCCATCTATGGAGGTGCGATCCGTTTGGACGGCGGGGCGGCTGTGACGATCAAGAGCAGCACCCTAACCTATAATAGCGGCCAGTTTGGCGGAGCCATTTATACCTCGACCGACGACAGCGAAGTAACGATCAGCAGCAGCGCTCTCTACTTCAACCAGGCACTGGCCACTGGTGGAGCCATCCTCACGAATGGCGGCACGTTGACGATATCGAACAGCACTCTCTCCCAGAACTTCGCCAATGGCGGCTCAAATGGCTATGGTGGAGGCATCTACATCGGCAGCTCCAATGGCAGGACAACTATCACGAACAGCACCATCACGTTGAACCATGCCCGGACGTATAATTACGGAGCAGGCGGCGGCATCTGGGGTGGACCTGTGAACATGTCGAACAGCATCGTCTGTGGCAATCTTGGTAATGTGCCCAACGTTTCCAACTTTACCATCATCACGGGCACCAATAACCTGATCGACCAGGACGCGATGCTCGAGTATTTGGCCGACAATGGTGGGCCAACGCAAACCCATAAACCCGGGACAGGCAGTCCTGCAGTTGACATGGGCGATCCCGATTTCGACACCACAAACCTGCCTTACGACCAGCGCGGCCCCGGCTTCGCGCGCGTGCTCGGGGGGCGCATGGACATCGGCGCCTTTGAGGCAGAACGCCATCAGAGTGGTAGCAGCATTGTTGTCAACACCCTCGACGATCACGACGACGGCGCTGCCGGACTGTCCGACTGCACCCTGCGTGAAGCCGTGAAATATGCGCCCGCCGGAGCAGCCATCACCTTCAGCGTGACGGGCACCATCACTCTCACGAGCGGCGATCTGGCCATCGCCAAAAATCTGACTATCACTGGCCCCTCAAGTGCGCCCGGCATCACGGTATCGGGCAATAACGCCAGTCGCATCTTTAGAATCACCGGCGGCACGGTGAATCTCTCCTGGCTGACCCTGACCGGCGGCAATAGCACCAGCACCAGCATCCCGGCTAACACCGGCGGCGCCATCGACAACGGCGGCGGTACAGTGCACCTTTCGAACAGCACGCTCTTCGGCAACTCCGCTGCAACCTGGGGCGGCGCTATCCGCAATTTCGGCAGTAGCACTCTGACGGTGACGAACAGCACCATTTCGGGCAACTCCGCCGGGACCTCTGGTGGTGCCATCCGCAACGGCGGCATTCTGATCGTGGCCAATAGCACCATCAGCGGCAACACCGTAACTGGCTCCACCGGCACGGGTGGCGGCATTCACATTGCCAATGGCACGGCAGCCTTTTCGAATAGTATCGTCGCCGGCAACACTTCGCCAACCGCGCCGGATATTTTTGGCGCCATTGCGTCCGCCAATTACAACCTCATCGGAAAGAGCGACGGCAGCAGTGGTCTCACCCATGGCACGAACGGCAACCTCGTCGGCACAGAGGCCGCGCCGCTCGACGCCACACTTGACGCTCTGAAGAGCAACGGCGGCCCGACGCAAACCCTGGCGCTTTTGACCGGCAGCCCGGCCCTCAACGCGGGCAGCAACGCGCTGATTGACAGCGGCGTCACGACTGACCAACGCGGTTTCGCGCGCGTTGACGGCGGCACGGTGGACATCGGCGCCTTCGAATTGGATGTCACTCCCCCGACGATCAGCATCAGCGCCCCATCCAGCACGATCGCCAACGCGAGTTCCGTGGTGAATTACACGGTCACTTACAGCGATGCGAACTTCAACTCGAGCACACTTTCCACGAGCGATGTCACCCTGAATCAGACGGACACGGCGAACGCAACGGTGAGCGTGGATTCCAACTCCGGGACCACCCGGACGGTGACGCTCAGCGGGATCACCGCCAACGGCACCCTCGGGATCTCGATTGCCGCCGGCACAGCGACAGATGACGCCGGCAACACCGCACCCGCCGCCGGTCCGAGCAGCACAGTCAGCGTCGATACCATGGCGCCTTCGGTCACGATCAATCAGGCCGCGGGCCAAACCGATCCGACAATTTCGACGCCGATAAGTTTTGCCGTCGTCTTCAGCGAACCGGTCACCAACTTCACGACAGGCGATGTCTCCCTGGGTGGCAGCGCTGGGGCGACCACGGCAACCGTCACAGGGAGTGGCTCCACCTATGATGTCGTCGTTTCCGGAATGACGCAAAGCGGCACTGTAACTACGACGATTGCCAGTGGTGTGGCTCTCGACGCTGCCGCCAACGGCAACTCGGCTTCCACGAGCACCGACAACGCCGTTTCGTATAACAGCGAGGAAACGGTGCGCAACAGCGGCAACATCCGCACGGTAGAAGGTGGCGGGTTCGACATCGATTATCTCGGAAACCCTGGGCAGGAGTATATGATACAATACTCGCCGGACCTGACGCCAGACAGTTGGCAAACGCTGGGGACAGCAGTCGCCAATTCATCTGGCATCGTCTTGATCTTTGACAATCCGCCGACCGGAACGACGAAACGCTTCTATCGTATGGTGCTGCCCTAGGGCGAGTATGCAGGGGCGATTTTGTCTGGTGGTGAGTTGCGGGAACATCGAATGGCCGAAATTAGTAGATTTTCGTCGCCAGTTGCGAAAGTCGGGCTAGCTTATTTTATGCTGCTGCTGGTCTAAAAATCGGGGCCACCCCAAGTGCTAGTTGCCGGGGTTAGGTTAACTTTCCCATTAGCTTTTTTAATTTTCTTGCCGACATGATAAGCAGTGTGAAAGTCATGGTAAAAATGAAAAGAATGACGGACGATATAAAGCCCCAAATTGAAGATCCCATAAAGAGTGTGGAAAAATAATCTGGCCCGATCGGGCCAGTCCAACCATGGGCGGCTATAAACTCACGCATGATGCATAACTGAACTGTTGTTAACAGGCTCCCAAAGAATGTTGGAAGAAGAATAAAATTCAGTTTTTTTGAGAATGAAGCTCCAATCAAATGTAAACGGAGCAGCCAAATTCCGCACAGACAAGCCGCAACGATAGTCCCTACCGTATATTCTCTGGGACAAAGAAAACCTTTGCCGACAATATCAAAAAAATTTCCGAAATAGTTTAGCATTTGAAAATGCATGCGAAGCTACAAAGAAGCCATCTTTCCGAGGCTGCCGCAAAATTGTTTGGGATTCATCAAACCAAAGCAATGTCGTTATAATGTTGAAGCAGATTTTAGGGATTTTTTACTCCTTTTTGAGCGGGAGGGCAAGAAAGACTGCCAGAAAGACTGCCAGATGAGATAGGTGGACGACTTCTATCGGAGCGGCGAATTCATTCGCTGGGCCAAAGGATGCCGCGCGTGGCGCGGGTAGTATCAGGTCGGCGACTGAAGTCGCCGTTCCGTAAAATTCCCCTTGAAAACTCATGTCGGCAGAACCGCAGAGCGTTTGGGCACAGCCGAAAGGGTACCAGTCCCATAAAATATAATTTCCCTGAATCAAGCTCCGCACGCGGTTTGGGTGGCCCATGGCCAAACGACCCTCGCTCCAGATGACTGTTTCGGTGGCGTGTTTGCTGTGTCAACCTCCAAGTTGACTAACGGCTGCCCTTGGCGTGCATCATGATCTGCAGGAGTCGTGATGTCCCGGCAGGCCGGGTTTGAGCCCTCCACCTTGTTCGCGTTTTTGTCTTTTCTCCCGCTCCTGGAGTGAGCGCACCATCGCCATTACGTCGAAGTCATGCTGGGCAGCAAGAGCGGTCTTCACGCGTCGAACTTCTGAGATAACAGGGTCGGCTTGAAATCGTGGTGAATCAATTGTCTTCATGGTTTTGTAATAATTCGTCAGGGCTGCACATGACTGGCAACCGAAATCCAGATTCTTGAACGGCCTTTCGCAGGCGTTCCCGAATAAATGGATTTGCGATGTGCTTGAAATTCCATGTCACAAGGTAGTCCATCCTGTGAACGGATGCCACTGCAATATGAATAGCATCGGAAGCCGCCTTATTGGGAATCAAACTTAAGTTCACAAGCTTTTGTGCCAGTACTCCGACATCATCGCTGATTTCCAATTGCGTTGCTTTCTCCAAAAGTGAAAGTCTCATGGCAGCCATTTCCTCATCTCCTTCTCGCGCCTCATCAATGGCCTCCAATGATGTAAAAAGGTCAAATCCTGAGCACCCGCTGTCCCACCACATACGAGTACTCGCCTACCTGGATGCTTGAATCACATTCATCGAGGGCCGCGCCACGTAGTAGCTTGGGACCGTGGTTTCAATGTATGCGCTTTGCACAGGATTATTTTATTTGCGAGCAGTCTATTTGAGCAAGTCCGCTCAGGTTTTGTCGGAATTCCCACGAATCGGTTTGGGTTTGGTGGGCTTTTTGGGGCTGGCGGCTTTGCGGGGTTCGAATTCGAAGGTGACTTTGCCGCCTTCGATTTTGAGGAATGAGGAGAAGGGTTTGCCTTTTTTGGAGATGAAGCGGCGGATGAGGTCGGTTTTGCCTTCGGCGAGGAGTTTGATGACCTGTTCCTGCGGGAGTTCGTATTGGCAGATCGATTTGCCCATCCGGAATTTGCAGGCGGAAGTGTTGGAGCAGAGGTAGGCGTTGCCGGCGTCATGGATCGCGCCTTTGCCGCAGGCGGGGCAGACGGGGTGGATGATTGGCAGGGCGGTGAAGTCGAGGTTGGCGGCGGCATTATCGCCGGAGTCGCCGAAATCGAAGGTTTGTTTGAATTCGGGGTCGAGTTTGACGGGGGCCGAGAACGGGCGTCCGAGTTTGCTACGGAAGCCTTCCAGCGGGCCGACACGACCGGTGGTGAGGAGGGTTGTGACTTCGCTGCGTTCGAGTTCGCGGCCTGCCATGTTTTTCCAGATTAGCAGTCCACATCCCCGGCATTCATAAGCCTTGTAGGTTTCTTTGAAGGCGGTCGATTCACATTTCGGGCACTTGGTTTCCAAATCTGTGAACTGGCCCTCAATCGAGTCCCCATGATAATTCTTCGCTTTGCCGACAATCTCTTCGGTGAAGCGGCGGATCTCGTCCATGAATTCAGCGCGGGGAATATGACCAGCCTCCATCTGCTTGAGTTTGAATTCCCATTCTCCGGTCATTTCCGGGGAGGTGAGGGCATCCACGCCGATGCCGCGAAGCAGGTTAATGAGGGATAGCCCTTTTTGGGTGACGATGAGGTCGCGGCCCTGACGAATCAGATACCCGTCCAGAATCAGTCCTTCGATGATTTGAGCGCGGGTGGCGGGAGTTCCGAGGCCGCGCTGGCTCATGGCCTCGCGGAGGTCTTCGTCATCAACCAGCTTTCCGGCTCCTTCCATGGCGGAGAGGAGGGTCGCTTCGTTCAGGCGGGCGGGGGGCTTCGTCTCGCTTTCTTTGACCTCGATGGTTTCGGTCGCGGCCGGTTCACCGGGTTTGACCTCACAGAGCGTCTGGTCTCCCTCGGCGGCGGCGTGTTTTCCGTAAACAGCCATCCAGCCCGGATCGGTGATGATTTTGCCATCGCTGCGGAACGGTTCTCCCTCCACGCGGGTGATGCGGGTGGTGATCTCAAACTGGGCGGCAGGATAAAACGTGGCGACAAAACGGCGGGCGACCATGTCGTAAACTTTGAACTCAAAATCATCGAGGGCCTTTGCGCTCATTCCGGTGGGAATGATGGCATGGTGATCGGTGACTTTGGTGTTGTTGAAGACCCGTTTGTTCGGGCGAACCCAGCCCTGCTGGAGAGCCTTGGCCGCATGGTCGGCGAGGTCGCCGGGATCGAATTTGCCGAACGTGGATTTCACGTTTCCAAGATAATCTTCGGGCAAATACCGGGAGTCTGTTCGCGGGTAGGTCAGGACCTTGTGTTTTTCGTAGAGCGCCTGGGCCACTTGCAGGGTGCGTTTGGCGGAGAGGCCAAAGCGGGAATTGGCCTCCCGCTGAAGGGTCGTCAGATCGTAAAGCTGTGGCGCGATCTGGGAGGAGGGTTTCTTTTCCTCCTCGACGGTTCCGGGTTTTCCAGTGCACTTGGCGGCAATTTCGTCAGCGCGTTCGCGGGTCCAAATCCGCTCGGCCTTGGCTTCTTCTTCGCCGCCTTTTTTGAAGGCTTCGTCGTACCAGCGTCCACGGTAGGAACCAGCCGCCACCAAAAAATCCCCAAACACTTCGAAGTAGGTTTTGGGTTTGAAGTCACGAATCCGGACCTCCCGCTCGGCAAGGATCGCGAGGGTGGGGGTTTGCACGCGGCCGACAGGCGTGAGCTGAAACCCTCCATCGCGTGAGTTAAAAGCCGTCATGGCGCGGGTTCCGTTGATTCCGACCAGCCAGTCACTTTCACTGCGGCAGACAGCGGCATCGGCAAGCGGTTCCATGTCCGTGGAACTCCGAAGCCCCTCAAATCCCTCGCGGATGGCGTCAGGGGTCATGCTCTGAAGCCAGAGGCGGCGGGTCGGCTTTTTGCTGCCCACAAGTTTGAACAGATAATGGAAAATAAGTTCCCCTTCGCGTCCGGCATCGCAGGCATTGATGACCTCGGTGATATCCGCGCGTTTGAGCAGACGCTTCAGCAGGTTGAAGCGGGTCTGGTTTTTTTCGATGGGTTTGAGTTCGAAATGATCCGGGACGATGGGGAGATTCGCGAAGGACCACTTGCCGCGTTTTTTGTCGAGTTCTCCGGGAAGGCACAATTCAACCAGATGACCGACCGCTGACGAAATCACATACGCGTCATTCTCATAAAAGTCCCCATTTTTTGGAACCTTGCCAAGAGCGCGGGCCAGATCGGTGGCGACACTTGGTTTTTCTGCAATAACGAGGGTTTTCCCGGTGGTGGCTGCTGTCATGATTCGGTGTATTGAGGTTAGAGCGTCTTGACAAAACGCCCCCCCGGCAGGGGCTTTACGAGTTTTTTGATTTCGAGGGCCAGCAACGTAGAGGAGACCACGTGCGTTGGCAATCCGGTTCTGGTGATCACTTCGTCCACGGAGGATTCATCGTCTCCCACAGCCCCAAAAATCAAGCTTTCATTGTCAGAGAGGGAAGCTGGCGGAGTGGGCTTGGCAAGGTTGGGCTGCTCAGAAAACAACAACCCGAGATCATCGAGGATGTCCTGGGCACAGGTCACGAGCTTGGCACCTTGCTGGATCAGCCGGTTGGTTCCAAGCGATTGGGCGGAGTCAATTTTTCCGGGCACGGCATAAATCGAGCGTCCCTGTTCTCCGGCTTGGTTGGCTGTGATGAGAGCCCCGCTGCGCGAGGCGGCCTCGACAACCAACAATCCAAAGGAAAGACCACTCACAATGCGATTGCGCATGGGAAACGTCTGACGATCCGCGGTGGTCGCCATGGGAAACTCGCTGACAACGGCCCCTGATTCCGCAATTTTATCTGCGAGGGGTTTGTTTTCTTCGGGGTAGATGGCGGAAAGGCCGCTTCCTATGACGGCAATCGTCCGGCCCTTGGCCGCCAGAGCGGCTTGATGGGCGGCGGTATCCACCCCACGGGCCAGGCCGCTCGCGACGGTGATTCCGGCATAGGCGAGTTGGTAGGCAAGTTTTTTTGTGCAGGCGGCACCATAGACAGTTGGTTTGCGCGTTCCGACAATGCCGAGGGACGTTCTGTCCCTTGGGTCAAAACCTCCGCGCACATAGAGCACGCTGGGGGGATCATGGATTTCGCGGAGTTGTTGGGGATACTCGGGGTCTCGCAACGTCAGGATTCTAGCGCCTTCGCGGCGTGCGGCCTCAAACTCTCCCGCCACATCGGCATGCCGTTCCCAATCGCGGATCGATCCCGCCACCTCCTCGCCCACACCCTCCACGGAGAGTAACTCCGCACGGCTGGCTGTGAGGATGGCCTGGGGCGTCTGAAAGCGCTCCAGCAAGCGCCTGACCTTCACCGGCCCGACCCTCGGGAGCATGTTCAGCGCCACGAAGGCCTCGGTCTCATTCATGCGTTCCTTGAAAGCTGACGGGGATGATCCCTGGGCGGGCTGGGGCTGCCTCAGTCGGCAGCGTTCAGCCAATCGGTGTGGAAGAATTCTCCACTGGGTTTGTCGGTGCGTTCGTAGGTGTGTGCGCCAAAGAAGTCGCGCTGCGCTTGCAGCAAGTTCGCCGGCAGGCGCGCCGAGCGGTAGCTGTCAAAGTAGGCCAGTGAGGCGCTGAATGCGGGCACTGGAACTCCCGCCTGAATAGCCGTTGTCACCGCATAACGCCAGCGATCCTGGGCTTTGTTGAGAATCTCACGGAAGAATGGTGCCAGCATGAGGTTTTTGAGGCCGGGATCTTGTTCGTAGGCGGCTTTGATGCGGTCAAGGAACTGGGCGCGGATAATGCAGCCCCCGCGCCAGATCGTGGCAATGTCGCCAAAATTCAGGTTCCAGTCATAGAGTTTGCCTGCCGCTCCCAGTTGAGCAAATCCTTGAGCATAGCTCACAATCTTGCTCGCATAGAGGGCATCCCTCACGGCTTGGATCAGGACTTTTTTGTCACCCGTGAATTTGTATTCCGGGTTGTTAAAGACCATGGAGGCCGCGGTGCGTTGATCCTTCATGGAGGACAGAATCCGTGCTTCCACGGCGCTTCCAATCGTGGAAAGAGGAATCCCCATTTCAATCGCATGACCCACCGTCCATTTGCCGGTGCCCTTCTGGCCAGCTTTGTCCAAGATGAGATCCACCAGCGGCTTGCCGGTTTCGGGGTCCACGACCTTGAAGAT
>JBGTLQ010000179.1:0-5704 GCA_041744075.1 Terrimicrobiaceae bacterium | reverse complement strand
CAAGGTCTGGCGTCAGGATGGTCCCCAAGACTCTGGCCGATTCGAAGAATACCCGGCACTCAACATCCCCGAAGATGCTTCGTTTTTGGAATTGCTGGATATTGTCAACGAGGATCTCATCAGCAAAGGAACCGAGCCCATTCAATTCGACCACGATTGCCGCGAAGGGATTTGCGGAACCTGCAGCCTCACCATCAATGGTCAACCCCATGGGCCCGGCAAAGGCACGACCTGCCAGCTCTACATGCGCAAATTTCAAGACCGCGATGTGATCACCGTCGAGCCCTTCCGGTCAGCATCGTTTCCGATTCTCCGGGATTTGGCGGTCAACCGCTCGGCCTATGATAGGATTATTGAAGCCGGGGGATTTATCAGCGAGCGCAGTGGATCTGCCCCGGATGCCAATGCCGTGCCCATTCCAAAAATTGTGGCCGATCAGGCGATGGACGCTGCGGCCTGCATTGGATGTGGAGCCTGCGCCGCCGCCTGCCCAAACAGCTCCGCCATGCTTTTTGTGAGCGCCAAAGTTGTCCACCTCGGCTCCCTGCCCCAAGGCAAACCCGAAAAGGACCGCCGCGTGCTCAACATGGTCCGCCAAATGGACGCCGAAGGTTTTGGAAATTGCTCGAATTACTACGCGTGCGAAGCCGTTTGCCCTGCGGGAATCCCCGCGTCCTTCATCGCAACGATGAACCGCGAATACACCGTGGCCTCGCTCAAAGAAGCAGCTGGGGTGCCGGTTTAGAAGGCATCGAGGACTTTCTCGAAATAAGTCCACCATGTCACTCATCACGCTTCATTGGTTCAGCCAAGTCCTCGCCAAACAAACCACGACGCAGGTTCTCTTCCCAGACACCGGTAAGCCACCTTTTCCCGTGCTGTATTTGCTGCACGGGCTTTCGGATGATTCGACGATGTGGCTTCGCAGGACCCGGCTGGAGGTTTATGCGGCAGAGTATCCACTGATTATTGTGATGCCGGATGGAGGGCGGGGGTTTTATACGGATAACCATGACGGACCGGCCTATGCGCAACATGTGGGCGTCGAATTGCCTGCACTCATCGAGCGCACATTCCCGGCGAGGCCTGAGCGCGGAGCACGGGCCATCGGCGGTCTCTCCATGGGAGGATATGGAGCGCTGCGGGTTGGACTCGGTTATGCGAAGCAGTTCTGCTCGATTCATAGTCATTCGGGTGCTCTCGGGTATGGGAAAAAACCGAACTACATCAAGATTGCAGAATTGCGGGGACGGGACAGAGAGTTTGCTAAGGAACTCTTTCGCATCTTTGGTCCCAGCCCGCAGGGAACCGATCATGACCTGCTTGCCTTGGCTGGACGTGCAAAAAAGAGCCGCTGCCTCCCAAAGATTCAGATCGACTGCGGCACCGAGGACTTTTTGATCAATGACAACCGTGTCTTTGTGAAGGATCTGACCGAAGCAAAGATTCCCCACGCCTACTTAGAATATCCCGGAGAGCATAACTGGGACTATTGGGATGAGCACATTCGCGAAGCCTTGCGGTTTCATGCGAGCAATCTCGGTGCTGGCTCCGGACCAAAGAGCTAATGGCGGTTTAACAAATGACGCGCTTCGCGCGATGAGTTTAAACACGGCAAGGGACTGCCGCGACCACAGTTTTTTCATCCGGTCGATTGGCCTGCCGCATTGGCGTGTAAGATCATTTACTTCGCCTTCACAATCACAGACTCGATCCCCAGGACCTCCCCGAGCTTTTTGATGGTGGCGGCATGGTGACCAATTCCCAAAGCAAAGTGGTGGGTCGGACCTTCCGCACACCAGGCCTTGAGGAACGTCACCGGATCGGGGTCAAACACGGCCAGGGTGTTTGTGTTTCCTGTGGGAGGCAGCGGCCCCTCCACGGACTCCCCTTCCCCAATGATAAATTTGAAACGCCCATCAGAAGTCTGCCCAATCCCGAACATTGTGATTGGCCCGTGCTTGATCATAAATTCCACCGAGGCCCCGGAACCGGGCTTGCCATGATATTTCAGCAGGCTGCGGAGGACGGGTTTGCCCTGACAAATCCGGAGATGATGAGGACCATCATGTCCCACGTAGATGGCATTGCGGTCAAACACGATGGGATGAAACTCCGCAAAACTCCCACCAATATCCAAGCGGTCCATAATCATCATGGCCACACAGGTTTTCAGATCATTTTCCCCACACATGGGAAATCCCTGCGCTGACAAGATGGAGTTTCCCACAATAAAATTGGTCACCAACTTGCGCATTTCTGAGTCGGGATCGGCTTCGTAATAATAGGCCAACCCATCAAGGCTCTTGGAGGCAATAAACCCATCCAGCGCCACGGCAACCCGTGCTGAGGTATTCAAGTCCTCCTCGGTGAGGCGGAGCGTATCCGGGTCAGAGACCGGATCCGGGGTGTCGAAAAATCGTTCGATAAATTGGCGCTTCTCGGCCACGGCCTCTGGCGGGGCCGCTCTCATCTCGCGCATGACATCATCGGGCTCCGTCTGAACGATGTGCAGACCGAAAGCCGTGGTGAACATCGTGTGGTCGCTGTGCATGTCGAGCATGGCTTCGAGCGTATGACCCATTTGTCCGATTCTGGCACCTCGCAGGTCATGCAGCACATGGGCAATACGACACCACTCCTCAAGCTCTTTTTCCGCGCGAGGGTCATCATAAAGAGATCCTAGAATAGGCGGCGGCACCTGACGCCCCATGCGAACAGAAACGCCAGAAAATTCCGGGAACGCTACCACCTGATCATTGGCCAGCTGGAGTTGGGTGGTGTAGGCCACGGAGTCAAAGGATCGGCGGGCTTGCAAGCCGATCATGACGATAGGGGCTGAAATTTCTTTCACCATCACTCCCCATGTTGAGCTGGTGGCGTAGGTGGCAAGGTTACAGAACACCAGGTCAAAGTCACCACGCTTGATTTCCCGGGCCATGGCATAAGCGGTCTGGGTATTATCGGCCATGCCGAAATCGGTCACCTCAGCCCCATGGGACTCGATTCTTTCACGGATGACATCGTGGTAACCCAACAGCTCTTCCAAAAGTCCTTCGTATTGTTTCCAGTAAGTATAATGTCCCACACAGAAGAAGCCGATGCGGGCAGTGAGGGGGTTGCGGCGTTGAATTTCCATCAACCCAAATTAGGGAGCATCCATGGATTGTCATGGAAAATGAAGGATCAGAAACGCCCCATATAAGCGATAGTGGTATTTGTTATTGAGAAAATTCCTTGTATCCTTCCGTCAGCCACCCTGGCCTCTCCACCAACCGGTCAGCCTCTGGCTTGTTTGGGAGAGGTCCCGGTATAAGCGGCAAAGGCCCGCGAAAAATGATTGGGGTGCCGGTATCCCAGGGTGAGGGCCACGGATTTGATGGAAGCCTCTTTTTCCTGAAGAAGCTTTTTCGCGTGGGTGAATTTCAGTTTGTGAAAATACTCGAAAGGACTTGATTGGGACTTGCGATGAAACAGGAGCTTCAGCGTGGCGGGGGAAACCTGCAAGTAATCGCAAAGCTTTTGAATGGGCTTGGACACATCGAGATGTTGGGCCATCCAACGGGTGGCCAGTTGGAACCTTAGCGAGTCATCGGTGAGAGTGCGTTTGGGCTTTAAACACCGGCAGAACTCGGCATCAATCAATGTTCGCAGGGCATCCAAAGAGGGAGATGTGGCAGCATCGGAAAGTTCCACCTCCTGCCGACAGCGCCTGTGCAGATCTTTCAGTCGGATCATGGTTTCTTGCGACATTCGCACGCGATACCAATTGGCTTGCGATTCCGAACTTAGAAAAAACGGAGTGTTTCTCCACGCCCATCCAAGAATCGTGGATTTGGACTTTTGTGAGGGACCGATCCAACCCATTGGACAATCCGGACCGACCAGCACAGCCTCCCCGGGCCGGAGTGGATGCTCGGCTTCACCAATCCTCAAGACAGAAACACCCTTCAAAATCACTGTGTAAGACCAGCTTTCATGCAAATACACAGGGATGGGTTCTTTGCCCAAATATCGATCGCCCCAAGCCAACAACACCAAACTCCCATCGCGGCTGTCGGAGTTTACCCATCGGGGTCTCTCATCAGGTGGGATGTGAACCACTTTCCTTGGGTATTGGATTTTGGAAGGTGCGGGTGGCATCAAAGGGAAGTTGAGTGGAAATAACTGGAGGCGAGTCGGCGGGCAAGGGACTACCACGCCCTACCCAGGAATTGGATTGCCGACGCAAACGTGCAGCACCCTTTTGTGGAGGTATCAATGAGCCTTTGCACGCGCGGTTTCCGGCCTGGAAGTTGGCAGCTTTATGATGAATGTGCAGCCGGCACCCGGTGTGCTTTCCAAGGCGACGGTGCCGCCATGGTCTTGGACGATATGTTTGACTATGGAGAGCCCGAGACCGGTTCCGCCGGCTTGGCGGGATCGGTCTTTGTAAACCCGATAGAACCTTTCGAATATGTGGGGTTGATCGGCAAGGGGGATTCCCGGTCCATTATCGGAGATCCGAATTTCTGCGAGATCTTCCTTCACGACCGCTTTGACCTGAATGAGCACTTGGTCTGAGGGACCATAACGCAGGGCGTTTTCAAGGAGGTTGGTATAGATCTGCTCAATACGGCGTTCATCACCTTCCACAAATTCTGCATCGGGCTCCCAATCCACCATGATTTCTGCATTGCGCTCTTTGATGGCTGGCTCGAGGCGCTCAACCACTTTTTGAAACGTGGTGTGGAGGTTGATTCTTCGAAAATCCGGTTGCTGGGTTCGGTGCTCGAGGCGGGCAATGGTGAGAAGATCCTCGATGAGCAGATTCAGGCGCTGACTGTTTTTATGCATGACCCTCAGGGAATTCTCGGCCATTGGCCTGTCTTCCAAGGCCCCATCCATAAGCGTTTCAATATATCCATTAATGATGGCCAAGGGCGTCCGAAATTCATGGGAGACATTGGCAACAAATTCTTTGCGCACCGCTTCAAGGTCTTTCACGGCGGTGATATCATGAAAAACGATCACGGCACCGGGGGCAGCGGCTCCCGGCTTGGGATTTAGCCCTGACGCAACCACCTCAAAATGGTGCTTGCGGTAACCCTGACTATCCGGAGCCTCCAGAGAGATCTCGATTCTTCGCGCACTTGTCTGGGTTAGGGCCTCCTCAATCGCTGTCTGGAGTTCATGATTGCGGAAGACCTCAATCGCGGTGCGATTAATCGGGGATTGGGTGAAGCGGAACATGCGCATCAGAGCCTCGTTCACAAGCCGAACCCGCTGAGATCGGTCCACAATCAGAACACCTTCCACCATGCTGGAAAGAATGGCTCGAAGGCTGAACCCTTCATCCGCGACCTGCCTGTCGAGTTGTTGCAGCATCTCGGCAAGGCGAACCAAATGCCGGGCGGACCCACGAAAGAGCCCACTCCGGGTTTTAAGTAGAACAATGCGAAAGTCTCCCTTGCTGAGATATTCCAAGGCCTTGCCGAGATCGCAGAGGGGGCGGATGATCTCAAAGTAGGCGATGGCCGCAACCAAGGCCCCGAGAAAAATCAGCGCCACCCACAAAAATGTGCTCATTCGACCGCGCTGAACCGATATCCCTCTCCTCGGATGGTTTCCAGGCGGTGAGAGCGATCTGAAAGCTTCTCACGGAGGCGGCGGACATGCGTATCCACCGTGCGGGTGTCGATGACGTTATTATAGCCCCACACAT
>JBGTLQ010000178.1:0-8262 GCA_041744075.1 Terrimicrobiaceae bacterium | reverse complement strand
CGCTCTCTCGTGTGCTGAAATCGCGAAAACACCGAAGACCATTATAAAATGACGGCCAAATTAGCGCAGGCAGCGGTATTGGGCAACCGTCACCCATTTTTTGGCCTCTGGCCAAATCCTTTGTGAACAATGCGGGCTAGGGGGGCATGGTTGTCTCGACTGTGTGGGCTCAGGTTGGCCAACAATTCAGACATACGTCCTTCCCGCGCCGTAACAACTTTTCGCGGGGAGATCATGATTCCAAACCCGAAAAACGTTCCGTTTTCCGCTACTTTCGGATTTTGTGAACTACCCCCACGTGGGAGGAGTGGGGCCGATACGGGAGCGCCAGAGGGCTGCAGCGCAGATCACTTTTTCCAGTCCGTCGAGGACAAGCTTACGTTTGATGTTTTCGCGGTGGGTTTCGACAGTTTTGATGCTGACATGGAGTTGTGCCGCAATCTGCTTGGTCTTGAGGCCTTCTCCGATGAACCAGAAGACGCGGAGTTCGCCTGTGGAGAGACAGGAGGTTTCGAGTTGGAATCCAGCGTTGGGGGGATCGGAAAACATCTTACACCAAGGCCGTTTCGGAGGCATTCTCTGTGCTGGGAGACATAACCCGGAAATGTAACGCTGCCTGGGTTCGACGTTTGACGCCTAACTTGCGCAAAATGTTCTCCACATGTTTCTCGACGGTGCGTGTGCTGATGAACAACTGCTGAGCAATTTCGGAGTTGCGCCGAGCCTCCGCAATTCCGCGCAACACCTCAAGTTCACGCAACGTCAGCCCAATCTCTTGGGAACTGCTAGTTTTACACGAATCATTTGTGACTGGTTGCACATTGCTCATGAGTTTGCCAGCGAGACTTCCCATCTCACTGCCCCCTGAAAATCTCTCGATATGTAAAAATACTGCGTGTTCATCATGGTCATTACGTGGTTTCCCGTACGACTTGCAAAAATAAATCAAAGATTTGGTATTTTTGATTTTAGTGCAGGGATTTCGAGCTTGGCTCGGGGCATCTATGAAGCTTAAACAAAATTCTGCCTACCCCCCAAATTGTGGGGTTCCCTCAATTCAAGGAGGCAGTCACGGACAGTGGAGGCAAAAAGCGCATCAGAGACTTGCCTTTAGCAGACACCCCTCATGCTCATGGACCTGAAGTTTTTTGAACCACGGATCTCACCGATTACCAAGGATCACCAAGCGATTCCTTATTCCCCTAACTGTCAGTTTTATAGCGTGTGATGAGCATTTGCTCTTCGGGGACGTGGGCTCCATTTCCACGGTAAAATCGCCCGATGAGTTCAGATTGGGAATGAACTCCGAGATGCCCAAAAATGCGTTTCACGTAGTCATTGACCGTGTGAACCGAGAGGTCCAAGTGGCTCGCGATTTGTGAACGGCTGTAACTCTGAAGGAGCATTTCGTGCACAAGCCAGCAGCGGCGGGAGAGGGAGGGGATTTTCACGCAGCGATCACCGGGCCAGCCCAGGTCGTGGAGCCAGGGCACTTCAGTAAGCAGGATGTGCATGATGCGGGCTTCGCGTTCGGTGAAAAGGGGGCGGCCGGTTTTGCGGTAGAGACCCACTCCGGTGGCGGATCCGTCCTTGAGTGGATGGAAGGCAATGCAGCGGGGCTCGATGCCTGTGCGGCTCCACCATTGGCCCGCCTCCGAGGCGAGAAAGTCGTCGTAGGAAAACTGATCCTGAACGTTTCGGGTCACATGGCGGCCAGTGATGCGGAGTTCGGTGGCGAGGGGATTGGTCCACTTCACCATGTCAGGGTGCGCCTGAATTTGGAGGAACTCGGCAAGTCCAGCCTCGGTGAAGCCACCGCTGAGGAAGCCGACATAGACAGGGAATTTTCCGGGTTCAAGTTCAGCAGCCAATACCCAGGCCCAGAAATCGGCATCGACCATGCTGCAGAGGCCTTCCATAAGGTATCGCTTCTTGGCGGCATGGTCATTCGGCAGCTCACACACTTCGCCCAGGAGGCGCACGATGGCACGGGCGTCTTGGGAAGAAAGGCCATCATTCATGGGATGTCCCCTCCGTCGCCATTTTGGAAGCGGGCGATCAAAGCGGGCTGGGAGTGGACATTGAAAAACCGGAAAACCTCCTTCACGTAACTATCAATACTGTGAGGGGATAGCTCGAGGTGCTCGGAGATTTGTTTTCTGGTTTGTCCTTCGAGGAGGAGATTGAGGGTGATGCGTTGGCGAGGGGAGAGTCGCGTGACCCTGGAGCCGAGATCATTGGAAAGAACGTCGTCATGGAGCCATGGCACTTCGCTGAGGAGAATATGAGTGATGCGGGATTCCCGGGTAATGAAAGGCGGCGAGCCAGGCCGCCGATACAGTCCAATGTGAGAAAGTGCCCCCCTTTGGCTCGGACGGATAGACTGGATCACTTGCTCCACTCCAGCAGCAAGCCAAATGGGGTAAACCGCACTTTTGGGGAAGTGCCCATTCACATCAATTTGGTCTCTCAAGCGAGTCAAATGGATTTGTTTTTTGTCAAACTCTGTGGTGAGAGCCGCATTAAGAACAGCAGTATCCGGGTGCTCGAGGGCTTCTTGGAATTTGGCAAATTGCTCTGCATCGAAACCACCGGTGAGGAAGCCCGAGTTCAACGGCACCTCTTCCGGTGCAAAGTGAAAGGTGGTGGCCCAGGCCCAGGAATCCGCAGCAATCAAGGAGCAAAGCCCCACCATGAGATGACGCTTCTGGGCCACAAGATCTCCCTCAATGGTCGAAACTTCACCAAGCAGCCGAACAATCGCACGTGCATCGATCTCGGAAAGTGTCGATTTCATGGGACATCGCCTCCATCACCGGTATGGAACCGGGCAATTAATTCCGGTTGAGAGTGGACACGAAAATGCCTGAAAACCTCCTTCACATAGCCATCAACTGTGTGCTGGGAGATTCCCAACTGGGAGGCAATCTCCTGACGGGCGCGGCCATGCACAAGAAGGTTCATAACCGTACAACAACGCCGGGAAAGGGAGGGGATTGTTGAGTCGCGATCGGCTGACCATCCTTCTTCGTGCAGCCAAGGAACTTCTGAAAGCAGAATATGGGCGATCCGGGAGTCCCGAGGCGTAAACGATGGTTTGTTTGGGCGTCGATAAATACCGACTGTGCTGAGCGTGGTCGCATCCACTGGCCGACAGGAAAGAATGCCTGGCTCGATACCCGCCTTCTGCCAAATCCGGTGGTTTTCACTGTTCAAAAACTCATTTTCAAACCCGAATTGCTGACGAAACCGCGTGATATGACATCGCTTTTCCTGAAGAAGTTGAGCCATAGGCGCTGTGAATCTGGCGCTCTCTGGATGTTCTAATGCTAAGAAATAATCCGCAAGTTGAGCCTCATCGAAACCTCCATGCAAATGAAGCACATAGGAGGGGAACTCCCCGGGGGTTAATTCCACAAAAAGGCCCCAGACCCATGCATCAGCTTTAATCAGACGGCAAATCCCATCCAGCAGGCGTCTTTTTTTGCCAACGTGATCATCTGGGGGGGCACAAACTTCTCCCAAAAGATTAACGACAGCTTGTGTGTCCTCAGGAGCGAAGCATTGAGTTGTCATAGAATTGTTTTTGGCATCGCGGGTTCTTGAGTTCGGAGGCGCATGAGTTCGGCTTGGGAGTTCACCCCGAAGTATTGATAGAGTTTTCGAATGTAGCCGCTCACAGTGCCTTCCGAGATTCCAATCTGGTCGGCGATTTCCTTGCGGCCGAGGCCGAGAAGGAGAAGGTCCTGGGTCCATTGCAATCGTGGAGAAAGTTTTGCGTGGGAGGGCCTTGGAGTTTTCCATTCCCGCCAATGGAGCCACGGGATTTCATCGAGCACAAGGGAGGCAAGATGGACTTCCCGAATACTGAATTCAGGTTCGTCGGGCTCTCGCAAAAGCAGAATTTTGCTATTGGTGTGTGAGTTAACAGCAAGATCTGAACAAATGGCCTGAGCAGAACTCACAGGGAGGAACTCCCATTGGACGATTGGCCCGGAGGCGTTCTGTAATGCCACCGGCATATCGAAGCTCTCTCCAATTCTTCTGCGGAGTGTAAGTGATTCCGTTGTGTTTGCGGAGATTAATGCCCATGCCCATTCCGAGGAGCCCACGAAATTGCAGAGGCCATCCAAGAGGAACAACTTTTTGTTCATGAGTCCACCCGGCAATGAGGCCGTCTCTCCAAGCAGCCTCACAATCACCCTCATATCTGCCTCCTCGATATCCATAAATAATTAAATCTGGCTTCAGTTAGCCAAGGCTCCATGAAATGGCAATAACCAAGATGCCGCCTGCAATTGGTCATTGGTCACCAAAGGTTGCTTGGCAATCCACATGCAATATTAGTGGTTCGGAAGGAGCGCATCGCTGGCAATATCAAGCTCGTCAGCAGATCAAAGGCTTCTTTTTTCGAGGAATAGCTGAAACAATTGCTTTATTGAAAATCAGCACCATCCCTCACGATCTGGCTCCTCGGGAGCTGATGATGCTTGCGGACCCCTCCCCCGAGCACATCGACAGCTATATTGCTGATAGCCATGTTTTTGCAGGGGAATGGTCCGGGGAATGGGTCGCAGTCGCGGCGGTGCAAGTTCGAGATAGTGAGATGGAACTTAAGAACCTCGCCGTGAAGCAAGGCGTTCAAAATCTTGGGTTGGGGACTTTGATGATGACCTACCTATTGGATTACGCGGATCGATTAGGATTGAGCCGTGTGAGAGTCGCCATCAGCAACTCAAGTCTCCGTCATTTGAAGTTTTATGAAAGGTTAGGCTTCCGAATCGGAGGGATCGAACCCAACTTTTTTGGAGGGTATGACCCCCCAATTTATGAAAATGGAATTCGTTGCATCGACAGGCTCCAGCTTTGCATGGATCTCCGCCCCTCTGGGGAGTCAGCAAATGGCGTCATTCCTCCAGATTGAGCCAAGCAAGCTCCTGTGGCGTCAGGGTAACAGCCAGCCCAGTGAAAGAACTCTGCATTTCCGCGATGGTGCGAGGGCCGATGAGGGCAAATGTGGGGAAGGCTTGGTGAAGCACAAAAGCCAAGGCGATGTTGATGGGGGTTGTACTTTTCTGCGCAGCAAGCTTCAGGGCGCGCTCGCGACGCTGGAAGTTTTCAGGACTATACCAGCACCGAACCAATTCGGCATCTGAAAGCTTGTCCTCCCCAGCGCGCGGGGTAAAAAACCCTCGGGCCTGACTTGACCAGGCAAAAATGGCCGTGCCAGTTTCTTGGAGCCAAACCTTGGATTCCGAATCGGAGGCCGAGACGCAACCAGCCCAAACAGGATCGACCATTCTGGCCAGGCTGAAGTTGTTGCTCAGGGCTGCGAAGCCGATCAGCCCCTTCTCTTTCGCATAGGCATTGGCCTCGGAAGTTCTGGTGATGCTCCAATTGGAGCCACCAAACGCACGGATTTTTCCTCGCTGAACAAGGTCGTTCAACACGTCAACAAATTCCCCGGCCGGGATATCCGGGTTGTCGCGATGCATCAAATAAAGGTCCACATAGTCGGACTGAAGGCGTTGGAGGGTTTCGTCCAACTGAGGCTCGATAAATTTTGGTTCACAAAACGGCGTATGAGCCCCTTTGCCGATCACAAAAACATCCTTGCGGATATTTCGGCTTTTGATCCAATGCCCGAGTAGTCTTTCCTGGCGGCCCCCACCATAAATGTATGCTGTGTCAAAGGCATTGCCGCCGCGGCTGAAAAAGTCGTCAAACACAACACTGGCATGGGGCATGGTGATTTGGTTGTCACACCCCAGAACCAGCCGGGAAATGTTAGTTTCAAGTCCGGGCACTCGACCATACGTCATGGGGGAGGGTTCACGCTTTTTGAGAGGTCGTCCGGTCAGGGTGGAAAACTCATTTGAGGGTTGCTCGGCGTCATAGACCAACCCAATAGCCGCACGCCAGCGGTCCAGGGTGAGCATGTTGTCCAAAGTGTCCTCAAGAGGAACCTCTGGCACGCTCCGTTTGCCATCAGCAAGGGCACGGGCAAAAGCATCGGCTTCCAACCCGTAGAGCCACTGATCGGTCTCAACAGGAACCTCGTATTCGTCTGTGCCCTGCGGTTTCACCATCAAGCTGATTTTCCCGCCTTGTTTGGCCGGGATCCAACAGTCGGGGATTCGAATTGAGCCATCCGAGCCATAAACAACGATCCCGTTATCCTGATTGAGATAAACGCCGGTAGAAAGTTGCGCGAGAATCCCACTCGAAAACTTGAGGGTCGCGATGGCCCAGCCATCAACGCCCGTTGCGAGAAGGGAGGCGGCTCCACTGACACTCTCCGGACTGGCGTGGCTCTGGCCAGTTGCCATCCCCGCAATCAAACGACTCAGGGTGGCCGTGTAACAACCCACGTCCAAGATGCCACCCCCGCCTAGGGCATTGCTAAAAAGCCTGCCCTCTGGGTTATACCCGGACTGAAAACTGAAGGTCGAGCGAATGAGGCGAACATCCCCAATAATTTTGTCTTCAATCAGCTTGCGCAGCGTCCCAATGAAGGGGTGACAGCGAACCATAAACGCCTCCATCAAAAGAACATCATTCGCCCGAGCAGCCTCGGCCGCAGCCATGGCCTCCGCGTAGTTCATAGTCAGAGGTTTTTCGCAAAGGATATGTTTTCCCGCTTCCGCTGCCTTGATGATCCATTCGGCATGATGAGGGTGGGGAGTAGAAATATAAACCGCGTCCACCTCAGGGTCGGCCAGCAAATCCTCGTAGGACCCATGGGCTGTGGGAATCTGAAACTGCTCAGCCAGCGCTTGAGCCTGATCCAAATGACGGCTACCGACGGCTGCCAACTCCCCCAACTTAGAATGCTGCACCCCCTCCGCAAAAGCCTTGGAAATATTGCCAGTGGCCAGAAGACCCCACCTGAGTTTTTTCATGGCCCCACTCTGCACACTGGCACATTTCCTTCAACACAAAGCGCAAGGTAAATGAAAATGGCCCCGCGGGCTGTTCAATAGCCTCCCGTTTACGCGGTACAGCTGTACCGTGTAAACGGGAAACAGAGAGAAAATCGCTGGAGGCTGGACAGGGCATCTCTCGAACGTATAAAAGACAGCGATACCGATGACATTCAGCGCCATTTTAGAATTTCTCCTACAGCCGGAAGTGTTCCTTGTTTGGACTTCCCTCGCGAAAACCCTCGGACTGCTTGTCGTGATTCTAGGGTTTGTTTCTTACACGGTGTATGCTGAACGCAAGGTTTGTGCACTCATTCAGGATCGTGTGGGGCCGAACCGGGTTGGGATTCCCCTCACCCTCTTCGGAGGGAAAAAGGATATCTCGTTCTTTGGTTTGGGTCAGCCGATTGCGGATGCGATGAAGTTGCTCCTCAAAGAAAATTTTATGCCAGGCGGGGTGAACAAGTTTTACTATTGGATTGCGCCCAAGCTCTCGATGATCCCGGCAATCCTTGTGCTGGCGGTGTTGCCTTTTGGTTCTTACCTCTTCGGGGTGCCCATGGTGATCGCCAACATCGACATCGGCGTTTTGTATGTTTTTGCGGTTTCGTCGCTGGGGGTTTACGGGATTGTTTTAGCAGGTTGGGCGTCCAACTCGAAGTATCCATTTTTGGGGGGCATCCGCTCGAGTTCCCAGATGATTTCGTATGAGTTGTCGCTTGGGCTTTCGGTTATTCCGGTGTTTCTGATTGTGGGAACGCTGAACCTTCAGGAAATCGTCAACTGGCAGGTTCTGAATGGCTGGATGGTCTTTCCTTGGTGGCCCAAAGATTTGACAATTGCGACCCTGTTTTCCGGGGATTGGGCCGCTGTTTGGCAATCCTGTGTGGACGGATTCTCCCTGCAACGTCTCATCATTTGGATTCCAATGCTGATCTCGTTTCTGATCTTTCTGATTGCGATGTTCGCGGAGACCAATCGCCTGCCGTTCGATTTGCCAGAGGCTGAACAAGAACTTGTGGGCGGCTACCACACGGAATATTCGTCCATGGGATTTGCGCTATTTTTCCTTGGAGAATACGCAGCCATGATCGCCGGCTCTGGGGTGATCGTGACTCTTTTTCTGGGAGGATGGAGCCTGCCATTTGTTCCTGATGGGTCATCCACTTGGTTTTTTGGGCTGACATTTTTGCCCGAATGGCTCATTTCGCTCTTTTGGGGACTTGTGAATATCGCGACATTCTTTGGCAAGGTCACGGTGCTCCTGCTGGTGTTTATCTGGGTCCGCTGGACGTTGCCACGTTTCCGATATGACCAGCTCATGAGACTCGGCTGGTAC
>JBGTLQ010000177.1:0-4260 GCA_041744075.1 Terrimicrobiaceae bacterium | reverse complement strand
GGCGGGCAAGGGACTGCCACGCCCTACCCGTTGGACATAGGAGCTGGCGCACGTGCGAAGTGCCCTTTTGATGGAAGGGCTGGGCAGTCCCTTGCCCGCCCACTTTTTCCCATGGCTGTGGCGACCAGCACGATTTTCGGTTTTGATCACTTCAACCAAAGAACAGCTGTCACCCCACGAGGATAATACTTGCTGCCCTTGGCCACGCCGGAGACGATTTGGTCGCTCCAGGCCCAGTAGGAATTTTCTTCGGAAAGCAGCCATGCGGCGTGTTGTTCGTCAGCGGTTTTGAGGGCCTTGGCCGACACGCAGTCGAGGATCTCCCGGGCAATGAACTGACAGAGATACACTTTGCTGAGCCAGGAGTTTGAACTGGTGGAGCTGATCTTCCAGGCACCATCAGGGAAGAGACAAATTCCTGGTTTGAGCACGCCTTTGAGGTGGCGCTTGAGGGTGATGATCAGAGCGCCGTATTCACCATCCGGTGAAAGAGCATCTTTAAGTCCAAGGACATGTGGGATAATCAGGCCCTCAATGGCGGGAATGATGCGGCTTGTCACATTTTCGCCCAAAATCGCGGGCAGCAGGCCTTTGTTGTCAGCGGCTCCGCAGATGGTAGAGGCCGCGCGCTGCGCTTGATCTTTACATGTTGCGGCGTGGGTTTTGTCGCCCAGTTTTTTGAACAGCGATTCGAGGCCCACATAACAACCCCAACACTTCACAGCAAGGTAGAGATTGTTTCTGGCCTGCCCTAGCGAAACATCCAAACTGTCATAGGTCGTGATCTCGCTCCCCCCGGCGCACCGAGAGCTGTCCATGGACATCACTCCATCACGTTGAGCGGGATCGTGGTGATCACGATTCAACAAGCTGGCGAGAACTTTTTGAAAGACGGGCCTCGTTTTTTTGAGCCACTTTTTGTCATTGGTTTTGTGCAGATAAACCAGAGCGCAGATGACCCAGTTGACCAGTTCCTCGTGGCTCATGTGGGAAAAGCAGCCGTGGAGACCTGCCTTTTCATAGACAGAAAATCCCTGTCGGGCAAAATGATTGGCGATACCCATGTCGTGGGTGAACGTGAGGCCACCGGGATATTCCTTGGAGCTTCCCGGCAGTCTCACCTGGTCAGTGTAGGAATGACGTTCCAAATACCAGTCCAATTCATTGCGCACGGTCCAGGGGTTAAGGGACGCTTCAAAAAATACCTGATCCGCCATGAGATCGAACGTGTTCATCATTCGGTATTCGCCCTCGTTAACGATCCATAGCGGGCGTCCGCCCACGTCCAATAGCTCCGTGCTGCCATAATAACTATGGATCGCCTGCGGCAACATGAACCGCTGCGCGGGATTAAGGTGGGTCGCTTTCTGAAAGCGCCGCTCGAAAGCTGCCCCACGCTGCTTGAGAGCCGAAAAATTTTTCCTCGCGAATTCTGCCACATCTTCAAGGACCGGGAAAAACCGTGTGTAGAAATATCGTGAATCCATTCCCGTGGTGGCACGCCCCACGCGGTGAAAACACGCGGCATAACGGAAGGTGGTGACCTTCCGGGCCGGGGCCACACCGATGAGCAACCCGGTGCTGCCAATCCCAAAACTGTGGTTGAAGGGATCTTGCTCATCCAGGATTTCTCCGGCGGACAAACCCGTGGCCGAAACAAGACCTGCCGAACAGCCAGATAGCGCGAGGAAATCGCCACAGGCCACCCCCGAAATCCCGTCAGCCGTTTCATCCAACCTGCGGATGCCGCGATAAGGATCATTGGCCTGAAATCCAAAAACGACCCGGCGGGCGTCATCGCATCCACGATTATCCAAAGTGATCTCAATGGTCACAACCGGTGCATACGCCAACTTCATTTCTGACTCGCTGGCCACGGAGGGATCTGGCGCTGACATGACCGGGCTGTGAATAGAGACACTGACGGGACCGAAAGTCCATGCATCCACACCCGGAGTCAGGGAGCGCGAAATTTTCTGATCCGCCACGGGAATCAGCACCGAACGCGATTTGCCGCCACCTGCCTCAACATCAAACCGGGCCGCCTCATCCAACCCCTGCTCAAAAAACGGCAGGCAAGAAAATCGACCGGGCGTTTCTTCAAAACCCAGATACACGTCCTGGTCCGCAGGCTTGGAAAGTTCGAGACCGAAGCCCCCCTTGGCCCCTTTAGCCCCGAGGGTCAAGCTGGCGAAGGCGCCGATAGGTGAATGTTGGGTGTTGTAAAAAATGGTGTTCATGAGGATAGGAATGACTTTTGCAGACAAAGAGGGTTAATGAAGACGATACAGAAAATATTCATTTTTACTCCACGAGACTAGTGAGAAAACCCTTTGAACCTTTTGGCCCCGACTCGATGACGTGGAAGATCAACCGCGAGCGAGTTGTCCTTCTTGGCGGTCCGGCGGCAGCCGTCTTGCAGGTGGCCCACCCGCAAGTGGCCATGGGTGTTTCGGCTCATAGCAGTTTTCGCACGGACACCATCGGCAGACTGAATCGCACCTTGGAAGCCGTCTATTCGATTGCCTTTGGAAGCGAGGAAGATGTGGAACGAGTGCGCTCTGGCGTGGCACGCGCTCATCGCGCGGTCAAAGGCGAGGGATATTCAGCGTTTGACCCTGACGCCCAACTCTGGGTTCTTACGACACTCATCATGGGCAGCGCGACGATGTATCGACGTTTTGTGGGGCCCCTCACCTCGCACGAATTGGAGCAATTTCTGAAGGAAAACGAACGCTTTGGAGAGGTCTTCGGTCTTGACCCCGAACGACTGCCAAAAACTTGGGATGCGTTTGAGAGCTACTATGACGCAACCCTAAACGGTCCACTGCTGGGTTCCCATCCCCTGTGCGCAGAAGTCGCCAATGCTGTCATCAAGGCCGAATCCCCATGGTTCATGCGAGCGCTCTCACCAGTGTTCCGTGTCATGACGACTGAGTATCTTCCCCTGGAACTTCAGACGAGGCTAAAAATAGAAGATGGCTCTTTATCCAAAATGTTGTGGCCCACTTTGGACCGGATTCTGCCAAAGCTGATCAAACACTCCTCACCAACCATCAGATACGCTCCACATTACCAACGTGCCCTTCTGATAGCCACGAATTCACCGCAGAAGCTTCAGTAGTCGGGGTGGTTGATTTTTGCATTAACAGATGCGGGCAATCAGGAACGATATCCAAACATCTGCTCCCGAGAAGCGGTGATATGCGAAATGGCGGCGACCATGAGCAGAGAGTGCGAGGTTCGTTGTTTGGTGGAGAGCCGTTCTTCCTTTCTACGAGCGATAAGGAAAAAATGGCTGGAGAGGGAATTGAACCCCCGACACGAGGATTTTCAGTTTCAACTTTCTATCTGTAATTGACTTTCGGCGTAGAATTGGCGTAGAAAAGTATTTTTTATGAGAGGCAGAATCAAAGACCTCCCGCAAGGCGTCGGAGTCGGCAAAATCGTCAGCGGTCGAGGCAAGGAATACTGGCGGGTTCGGCTCGGAAAACGCTTCACCGGCGGCTCGGTCATTCTCAAAGATTTTCCGAAGCTGGACGATGCCCGAAAGTGGATTTTCGGCGAAGCTCAGCAGGATCGGGCAACTCCTGGTGCCATTCTCGACATCAAGGAACGGGCCGGAACGTCCGCTTTCGAGTTGTCCGCCAGCCAGCTTCACGAGGCAATCGGTGCAGTCCGCGAGCTGGAAAAGGCGGGTATGACGCTAAGCGATGCCGTCCAGTTTGCGCTCCGACATGCCCGTCCACCCGCGGGCACCGTGACCGTCGAGGGAGCAATCGATCTCGCCCTTGCCGACAAACGCCGCAGCAAACGGCCCAGTTATTTGACTGACCTAAGGAGTCGGTGGAGGCGATTTGAACGTTGGCTTCCACCCGAGAAACGGAAGGCGATCAATTCCGTCACCCAGCTCGATGTCCGCCGCTACCTCAATGAGTGCAATCTCAAGCCGGTGAGCGAACGCAACATGCTTCGCAATTTGTCCGTCCTATTCTCTTGGGCCGTGCGCCAGCACCACATGGCCGAGAACCCCTGTCTTGGCATGAAGATCGACGCGTCCACCGTCAAGAAGGCTCCCGTCCGCATTCTCTCATTCGAAGAAGCGCGGAAGCTCTTTCACCTAGCCCGCATTGTTCACAAAGGATTTGGCCAGAGGCCAAAAAATGGGTGACGGTTGCCCAATACCGCTGCCTGCGCTAATTTGGCCGTCATTTTATAATGGTCTTCGGTGTTTTCGCGATTTCAGCACACGAGAGAGCG
>JBGTLQ010000176.1:0-18274 GCA_041744075.1 Terrimicrobiaceae bacterium | reverse complement strand
GCTGCTCAAGGATGGCTACACGATCCGTCGGAGAGAGTGTTCTCAAATGTGAGATAAAGGCATCATGTTCGGCTTCAATGGTTGTCACGGCTTCAATTAAGAGGGTGGATTGGGCTGTGGCCGCTGATGAGGCAAGCAGTAAACAAAAGAGGGAGCGAAGCATGTGTGGCATTGAATGTATTTCCTATAATTGCGTCAAAACAAACTTTGTTACGATATTGTAACACTCAGCCAAGAACAACCTGTTGCCTCTACATTTGAAATAGCAGGATTCTGATGCCATACAATAAAAGTATGTCGGTGCTTAAACTACCTTGTTGATATGAACAGTTTTGGATTGGTGCAAGCTTGTCAAAATGCAGGAGTGCCGTTGGTGATATTTAAGGTTGTGAGTGATGAGGCGGGGGATGAGGCAGGGCAGCAGTTTCGCGAATTTGTGTCCAACTACGATGGGGTTTTGGGCGGGGCTGTCAGGCAGGCTATTGAGAAATTGCCCATATCCAAAGATTCCCCCACGTGAATGGGGGTCAGCACGTGAATGGGGTCAGTGAATGGGGGTCAGTGATTAAATATCAAATGAATGGGGGTCAGTGATCAAATATCAAATATTTCCAGCGCCGAGACCGTAGCATTTGCTTTTTGAACACTGACCCCCATTTTTCCCATTTTCTGACCCTGACCCCCATTTTCTGACCCCCATTTTGCGGGGCAGAACTTCGAATTGGTGTGTTCAGAATGAGGTGGTAAATTCTTGATCTCGATAAAAAGTAACCCAGACGGCTTCGCCAGAGGGAAGCAAACGACCCTCAAGTTTCATATCACTTGGGCCTGCTACAAAGTCAACTCCTTGAGAAGAGAACTCCGCCACGACTTCCGGAGAGTTTTGGAAGGAGACGGGAAAAATAGGCTGTTGCGCTTTGATAGGCGTTGCCTGATTGATGCGTTGAGTTAGAAGAGGTGCTGAATGATCAATATCGGCAGCGTATGGATCAGGCCCAAGGCTCATCATTATTGTGGCTTTTCGATTCGGCATAATGAAAATGAATTCCCAAGTGCGTGAACAGCCCTGTGAATTAATATCAAGGCCACTGGTGATGAGTGTCAGCTTTGCATCTGGGTCAAGCGAACGCACCTCGGGCGCAACGACTGCCCATGCCTGATGGGCAGTCATGTTGCCAGGGACTCCCTGAACTGCACTCGTGCTAATTCTTGGCTCCATAGGTTGCTCGATCAATCGACTAAATATTCCCATGATACTTTCTTTCTCCCAATAACCGGACTGTTGGAGATAGACCACTACAAAACATAGCAAGATAATTGCGGCGTGGAAAATGACCTTTATTCCTTGATTCACGTGTGGATGATTTAACTGCAATTGACCTGCCAATAATCGGAACAGTCGAATGGGTCATCTGCCATTTCTCTCAAATCCCAAGAAGAAATCTCGCATACAAGAAGAAGAGTATACCAACACTCCCCGCGAGGCATTGGTATTCGCGGTTGGCGAAATAGGTTTGAAGGCTGAAGGATTGATGACCAAGGCCTGCCACCCGCCCCTTCCATGGGAGAAATGATGGGACCTGACGGGCATAGTTTTGGTAAGGGCCATTGAGAAGCGAAACGAGTTCTTTCTCTTCTGCTTTAATTTTTGCCGGGTAAATCACTCCCAAGACCACCACAAATCCAGCCCACAAAATTCCTGCAACCCACGGAATGGAGGCTCCCCAAAGCGCAAGGCCACACCCCGCAGCGATAATGGCCGATCCAAGGTAAAGGGGATTTCGAATATAAGCATATGGCCCCCCCACGGCCACGCGCTTTCGTTTGACAAGATAACCAGCCGCCCACCCACGCAGGCTGCATCCAAGAAGGACAAGACATACCGTGGCCCAAAAAAGTGCCAGGGACTGGGGGCGGGCAAATATCAAATAGAGCACGGCAAACGGGTAACCGAGCAGGACACGGCTTTGAAGCCCCGCATCATGGAGCTTTTTTGTCAGAGACAGAGTTGAGGTTGACGGGTCAGTCATGCAAATCGCGAACTGAGAGTTTTGTCAGTTGAATATCGCAGGCTCAACTCAAATATGGCATTTGTCGAATCAGCCGGAGAAGATATGACTCTTCTTTATGACGCATGATCAATGGGATTTTGTAGCTGACTCGGTGAATCCGGTGTTGCTGATTGTTTTTTTGGCATTCAGCTATGCGGCATTTGGGGGACGAATCCGTGCATCTTTGCCATTTGCGATTCGTTTCTGGGTGGCTCTGTTGATCACGTGGGTGCTTGCACAGTTGGATCGGTGGATTCTCGTGTTTCGAGGTCAGGAAGGTTTTCCAAGTGGTCATATGGCGTTTTATCTCACCGTGGCCACGGCCTTTGCCTTGCTCCGATGGCAGTCGGCTTGGATTACGGTTCCTGTGGCTGTTATGTATGGATGGCTGATCGTTTATTTGGATTATCACTCGTGGTGGGATCTTCTCACAGCACTGATCATTGCCGTTCCAACAACGTTGGTCCTCTTTTGGAAAGGGGCCAATGCCAAACCAGGAAGATTGCCTTTTTTGACGGGAAGGGACTTCCTGTCAAAGTGAAGTCGGGGGGTCCGGCGAAACACGCCCTACCATTGAAGGACCTGTCACATCCGCTGTGGGCACTCGATGCCCATCAAGCCGAGGCCATGGGCGAGAACGCGTGAGGTGAGTTCGCACAGCGCAAGGCGGGAGGCCCGCTCGCTGCCTTCGGATTTGAGAACTGGACAGGCCTCATAAAAAGCGTGGAACGACTCAGCCAACTCAAAAAGGTAATTGGCGAGCAGGTTCGGACGGAAATCCTCGAGGAGGATTGGCAGGATTTCCGGGTAACGGGCAAGCTTCATGCCCAGGGCCCGCTCGGCAGCATGATTGGGTGAAATTTCGGCCAACTCGGCTTCTGCACCGGCCTTGCGGAAAATGGCACGAACACGCACAAACGCATTTTGCAGATATGGGGCCGTGTTGCCATGAAACGCCATCATCTTATCCCAGGAAAAAACGTAATCCGTCATACGATGCTGCGAGAGCTCAGCGTATTTCACAGCCCCAATTCCCACGGCCCGGGCAATAGCGTCCCGTTCCGGTTCCGGCATCTCAGGATTTTTTTCGCGGATGATCACATCAGCCCGTGAAAGCGCGTCCTTCAGAACCTCGGAAAGGCCGACATTCTCGCCGGATCGGGTTTTCATGATTTTTCGGTCTTCCCCAAGGATGCTGCCAAAGGGGATGTGGCGCATGGTCACATTCCAGGCCAAGCGTTTGGCAATTTCGAAAATTTGTTGAAAGTGGAGGGATTGCGGAGCACCAACCACATACCAAATTTCATCAGGATTCCATCGATCAACCCGATAGGCGATCGTGGCCAGGTCCGTTGTCGCGTAAAGGAACCCCCCATCCGCCTTGCGCACAATAGCCGGGCGTTCTTCCAACTCGGGAATGTCGCGAAAAAAGACACAAAGCGCGCCATCGCTGACTTCAGCAAGCCCTAGCTCGACCAATTTTTCACAAAGCGGAGCGAGCGCGTCATTGTAGGCACTTTCGCCCAAATGTTCGTCAAAGCGAATATCGAGGAGGTCGTAAAGTTTTTGAAATTCTTTCCACGAAAGTTCCACGCAGGTTTGCCAGATGGCCAAATTTTCCGGATCCCGGGCTTGGAGTTTGACGAGTTCTTCTCGGGCCTCCTTGGCGATCTCAGGGTTGGTGGCTTCCAAGGCATTGACATCGCGATAGAGGCGAACCAACTCGGCGATAGGATCCTGCGCGAGGGCCTCATCATCCCTCAGGTGTTTCCAGCCATAGATGACCTTGCCAAATTGTGTTCCCCAGTCTCCGATGTGATTATCGGTGATGACCTTGTGCCCAAGAAACCGCGCCACGCGGGCCAGGCAGTCGCCCAAGATGGTGCTTCGGATATGCCCAACGTGCATGGGCTTGGCCACATTGGGCGAACTGAAATCGAGGACAATGGTTTTCTGGGGCGTTTCTTTTGCAACGGCCAAACGGTCATCGCGAAGCATCCCGTCCAGAAAGTCCCCAAGCGCTTGACTCGTGATACGAAAATTCAGAAACCCGGCTCCAGCAATCTCAGGAGGTTCGGAGAGCCCGTCAACTTGGAGGGCTGTGGCAAGTTTCGCAGCCAGCTCGCGGGGGTTGATACGTTCCTTTTTTGAAAAAACCATCGCAGCATTGGATTGGTAATCTCCAAACTTCGAATCCGAGGCCGGAGAAAGTCCATTCTGTGTGGCATCCAAACCACATGACACAAGCGCCACCGAAACACGGTCGCCCAATTGTTGCTTAAACGTTTGCATCAGGGCGAGCGCCGCCGGAATACCCCAAGAATGTCAGCGGACGTTGTGGCCGCAGAAAGTTCATCCCTCACGGTGCGGTCATTCAAAAATTTGGCAATGGCCGCCAATGTCCGCAAATGGGTTTGAAACTGATCCTTGGGGACCACAAAAAGCACAATGAATGAGACTGGTTGCCCATCAAGCGAATCAAACTCAATGCCCTTTTTTGAGCGTCCAAATCCGGCCACCACGTCTTGAACCTTGTCCGAGGAAGCATGAGGAATCGCGATCCCCAGTCCGATGCCAGTGCTCATGGTTTGCTCACGTTGCTGGATGGATTCCAGAACGGAATCGGAATCCTCGGGAAGAATGCGCCCAGAACTCACGAGAAGTTCAACGATCTCTGAGATCGCCTCCCATCGCCCTTCTGCTTTCAAGTCCGGCAGGATTTGATCCTCCGAGAGAAGATTTGCCAAAGTCATCTTGCTGAACGGCGAAGGTTAGCGTCCTCGCCCTCTGTGGCAAGCGTTGATTTTGTGGCAGATAGGTCGATTGCCGCCTGAGGGATCAAACGCGGGATTCCTTCATGCATGGGATATAGATAGGTTCCGTCCGCGCTGACCATTGCCTGATCGCAATTTTTTCCGCTGACCCGTTCCGATGCCTGCTTTTCCGCATCCGAGGCCATTCGCAGGGAGGCTGACGAGATGGGGCAGCGCAGGAGATTCAAAATGGCGTCAGGGATGGTTTCCACTCGGCTTTAGTATTTGGGGACCGAGGAGTCCACGCGTTCGGACCAAGCCGCGATCCCACCCTCGAGGTTGTGGAGTTTCGCAAAACCGGCTTTTTGGAGTTGCCTGAGGGCCTGGGCACTCCGAGGACCAATTTTGCAGAAAAGAACGATCTCATCCGCGCTGTCCAGTTCGCTCATGCGCGATGGCAATTCACTCAAAGGAATGAGTTTTGCACCGGGAAGCTGGGCAATATCCCACTCGAACGTCTCTCGCACATCGAGCAGCACAAAAGAATCTCCACGATCAATTTTGGCCTTCAAGTCCTCAACGGAAATTTCTGGAATGGGTGGCTCAGCCTCTTCAGCGGCCTTTGCTTGCGGAATCCCACAAAACACTTCGTAGTCGATCAGCTCGGTGATTGTTGGGTTTTCCGAACAAACCGGGCACTTGGGATCTTTGCGCACTTTGAATTCGCGAAATTTCATCGCCAGCGCATCAAAATGAATCAGACGCCCGATGAGAGGTTCACCGATCCCTACGATCAGTTTCACGGCCTCAATGGCTTGCATAACTCCGATGACGCCTGGAAGCACACCCAAGACGCCGCCTTCCGCACAGCTGGGAACCATTCCCGGCGGCGGGGGCTCAGGATAGAGGCAGCGATAGCAGGGACCTCCAAGGTGTGGGGCAAACACCGTGCATTGCCCCTCAAATCGATAAATGGATCCGTAGATGTTCGGTTTCTTCAGAAAGACAGCCACGTCATTGGAGAGATAGCGGGTCGGGAAATTGTCTGTTCCGTCGATGATGATGTCATACGACTCGGCAATAGAAAGCGCGTTGTCACTTTGAAACATGGCGTCATGAAGGACAACCTGCACATTGGGATTGATGTCCTTGATTTTGTCCCGTGCGCTGTTGAGCTTTTTCCTTCCGACGTCCTTTGTGCCATGAAGAATCTGACGCTGGAGATTGGAATAATCAACCACGTCAAAATCGACCAGCCCGATTGTGCCAACGCCCGCCGCTGCCAAATACAGCGCAATCGGTGATCCCAATCCGCCGGTCCCGATACAAAGAACCTTCGAGGCCTTCAGTCGGCGCTGACCATCAAGGGTCACCTCCGGCATGATGAGATGACGGGAATATCTGGCAATTTCGTCGTTGCTGAAATCGATGGATTCCACTCGATGATCTTCGAGAATACTTTTCATGAAATTTTTGTGGGCTGATACATTAGGGGCGCTGAGGCTGGGATGCAACCCCTTGGTGTCTGAAGCAAAATGACTAAGGTCTGATAGCATGTTGCCATCACTTGGGGTGGCGAAAGCTTACGAATTCCTACAAGCATCTCGCCCAGCGAAACACAATCGGCTGCGATCAGGACTCTGAGACTTTTATTTGGCGAGAGCCACCGGCTCAGGTGGAGTGAGTGCCTTGGCCAGGGAGACCAAACCACGATATTTTTTGCCGGTTTTTTTGACCATGCCCCGAGAGACAAGGTTTTGCAGTTTCTCGTAAGCCCGGAGACGAAGCATTTCTTCGCCACCACTGGCAGCATTGCGAGCCTTCAATCGCTCGTGAACCACGTCAAACAATTGTTTAAATTCAAAGGAGGCCCCTTTTTTGGAAAGAGCGGCCACCAATTCTTCGGTTACAAGATCAGGAAGACGACGTGAGAAAGCACTTTTTCTTTGCATAAGCATGAACTTGGAAACTAATCCAGAAAACTTCTTTTGTCACGTTGTATTTCTGGGGGCATCGGCATGAAGAGCTGATAACCAGAGATTTAAGGCGATTTTCGAGGTGACGAGTTATCAATAAACTCGATTCCTTCCTCTTGCGCACCATGGTATTCAGGCTTTTACTGCCTCAGACCCACGCTGGATAAGAAACCAATGATCACTTCCCATAAAATTACCATCTAATGTTTGCGGTGAGTCAGACGAGTCACGTTGAGGCATGAGAAAAGATATGCTTATCAACGGCACCCCCCTCTCCGACAGACTAGGGCGCTCGCTCCGGGATCTGCGGATTTCTGTCACGGATCGTTGCAATTTTCGCTGCACGTATTGCATGCCTCGGGAAGTGTTTGGGCCTGGTTACCAATTTTTAAAACGCGATGACCTTCTGACTTTTGAAGAAATTATCCGACTGGCGGGAATCTTTGATGCGCTTGGCACAAATAAAATCCGGATTACGGGTGGCGAACCGACCCTTCGCCGGGGGTTAAATGACCTGGTAACTGCCATCCGCCAAAAAGTCCCCACCACCGAGTTGGCTCTCACCACCAACGGGTCCCGCCTTGCAGAATTCGCTTATGGGCTTTCCAAGGCAGGTCTGGACAGAATTTCCGTGAGTTTGGACGCCATTGATGAGCCCACGTTTCAAAAAATGAATGATGCGTTTTTCCCCGCGGGGGATGTCATTCATGGAATTGAAGCAGCGGTTTCTGCGGGTTTTGCACCGATAAAAATTAACGCTGTCATCCGGCGCGGAGTCAATGAACATGCGATTCAAGACTTGGCGGAGCGATTTTCAGGTCCTGCTCACATCGTCCGATTTGTTGAGTACATGGACGTTGGAAATTCCAACAACTGGCAAATGACGGATGTCGTCCCTGCCGCTGAGATTGCTGCACGACTCGAGTCTTCAGGGCTTCCACTGATGCCCTTGCCTCCCAACTACATTGGCGAAGTCGCAAGGCGCTATCGGACTCCAACAGGCGGCGAGATCGGAATCATTTCCAGCGTGACCCAACCCTTTTGCAGGGACTGCCATCGGGCCCGGCTCAGTTCCGATGGTCATCTTTATACGTGCCTCTTCGCCTCGAAAGGCGTGGACCTGAGGACACCCTTGAGGTCGGGAGCCACGGACGAAGCCATCAGCGACCTGATCGCCTCAGTGTGGTCAAACCGCGAGGACCGGTATTCAGAAATTCGCGGTTCGACGGCTGATCCATCGCCCAAAGTGGAAATGAGCCTGATCGGGGGGTAGCCTGCAAACCTACTGCGCCATCAACTCTCACTCCCGCAGGTGTCGGTGCGCTTCCATGATCGCAGGAACAAGCAGCGGGAGGCATTCGGAGATGGCCTTCGGGTTGCCGGGCAAATTGATAATGAGTGATCGCCCGCGCGTGCCGGCAGTCGCGCGAGAGAGAATCGCTGTGGGAACTTTTGCAAAACTTGATGTCCTCATGATTTCACCAAACCCCGGCAATTCCCGATCCAAAACGGCACGGGTCGCCTCAGGTGTCACGTCACGCGCCGAAGGTCCGGTTCCCCCCGTTGTCAAAACAAGGTCACACCCCAAATTGTCAGTGACCTCGCGAAGGGCCTCCTCAATCTCTTTGCGATTGTCCGCCAACACCCGTCGAACCCATTCGGTGACAGGAATCTCCAGCTCCCCGGCAAGCCGCTCAATTTCCGGGCCACTCAGATCCTCATAGACCCCGGCACTGGCACGGTCACTCAATGTCAGTCGGGCAATTTTCATGCTTTGATTTTTTCATCAACGCGAATGGCTCCGATGACCATTCCCTTATCCACAGCCTTGCACATATCAAAAATCGTGAGCGAGGCGATCGAGACGGCTGTCAGCGCCTCCATTTCCACGCCGGTTTTTGAGGAGGTGACCACCGTGGACCGAATCAGGACACCTCGCTCTTGGACCTCAAATTGCACATCCACACGTTCAAGAGGGAGTTGATGGCAGAGCGGAATCAGGCTGTCCGTTCGTTTGGCGGCTTGAATGGCGGCAATGCGGGCCACGGTCAACACATCCCCTTTGGGCAGGGCCGACTTTTTGAGGGCGTCAATCGTTGCTGGCGCAAGCTCGATGAACCCTGACGCCACAGCCGTGCGCCGCTGAATCGGCTTCGCGCTCACATCAACCATGCGCGCTGTGCCGTCAGCATCCAAATGAGAAAACTCTGATGTAGCCATTTGCGGAGTCTTTCAGAGTGTGCCGGGAACGTCGAGCAGCAGGGTGTCCGCCAAACCGTGTTTTGGGGAGTCCTCGTTGACACGCACCAGCGCGTTTGTTCCCGCCAAGGAAAAGAGATTGCCCGATGAGGACCAAGGTTTTGGGGTGACCATTATTTGCCCATCCCGAATAAAGGCCCGAGCGGGCCACCATGTTTCCCGGGGATCAGCAGCAAGGGGTTCCCCACCATCAAGCTTCAACGTCACCAACCCCCAGCGGGGAATCCTTCCAAGCATCTTCTCCACTGCGGAACGAATGGCCACATGCCAACACACAAAGTGGGAAACGGGATTTCCAGGGATCACAAACGCTGCCTGCTCACCGCGTGTGGCAAAGGTCAGGGGCTTGCCGGGTCGTAGGTTCACACGATCAAAGTGGATGTGATAGCCGAGCTGACGAAGGGCCTCCGCCCCAAAATCAAAGTCCCCCACACTCGCGCCCCCAGAAATCAGAAGCAAATCCGAGGATTGGCCAGCCAGCGCCACAAGCTGATCAAGGTCATCCGGTGCCCTTTGAGAATGGGACAAGGATAAATAAAGGTGAGCAAGCTGAGCCTCTATCAAGGTCGAATTAGTGTCACGAATTTGGCCGTCCGCAGGCTTGTGTTCTGGACCGACCAGTTCAGCGCCAGTCGCCAAATGACGAATCACTGGAAATCCGATGACATTCGGGGTAGTCACACCGACCTGAGCCAGGATGGCAAGCTCGGCCGGCCCCAGCAGGGTTCCAGTTGAAAGTATTTCGTCACCCTCATTGGCCTCAGAGGCGTGTTTGCGAAGAAAATGCCGACCATCCATCGCAGCGATCTGGATTGTCGATCCATCGCATTGGACATCTTCTTGCTTAATCACTCGGCCAGTCCCGTTTGGCACGACCGCCCCCGTGAAAACCCGCACGGTTTGTCTCGGCCCCAGCACAAGGCGCTGCGATGCCCCAGCGGCCACTTCCCCCATCAATTGAAACTCCCCAGGCCCTTCCCCTGCCCTGATGGCATACCCATCCATCATCGAACGATCACCATTGGGATAACTCGCATCTGCCACCACGGACTCGCCAAGCACACACCCCGACGCGTGTTTCAAGGAGACAGAGATCGGCTGACGCGGCCTGATGTTTTCAGAAATGATCTGTCGTGCCTCGGAAAGGGAAATCATAAAATGACATAGAAACGCTTGTCAGCCGTAAGGCAACACAAGAGTCTGGCACGGACTGTGACAATCACCATCCTCGCTTTTGCTCAAGCTCAATCAGTTTTTGGTTTTTCGGAAACCCGCCTGGTGTGTGCCCCTGTCGAGACACCCCGCCATGTTGTCCTTCGCCTGTGCCCTTCCGCCCAGATTGATGCTCTTCGAGTGGCCCTTGACTGCGAATACGTCAGTTGGGATGCCCCCCTTGGCGAAGCCAAAGAATTAGCCATCCTTCCCCCCGTCTCAGGAGGTTGATCCCATGGAAACTGTCATCACCTTCACGCAAGATCCCATCGTCATTCCGCCGATGAAACTCCCGAACCGAGAGATCGGAGCAAGCGTCGAGTTTTTGGGGATTGTCCGAGAGATGGAACAAGACAGCCCTTTGGAAGGCCTAAATTATGAAGCCTATGAACCAATGGCTGTGAGAGTCCTGACCCACCACCTGGAAGAACTTGCCAGCCAACACCCTTGCGATCAGGTGCTCTTCATCCATCGCCTTGGTTGGGTACCCGTGGGAGAACCGTCCCTTTTTGTTCGCGTGCTGAGTGCTCATCGCCAGGAAGCCTTAGCCCTTCTTGATGAGTTGATCACCCGCCTGAAAACCGATGTTCCAATTTGGAAGTCAGTGTCAAACAAAGATCCGATTTCCTGCGTCAGCACTTTCAGGCATGATGCGGGTGGCCCGGTAAATGGCCTCGCACGTGGCCGGAGATGAAAGAGAAATTTCGCCACGAAGGCCGGTGGCGGCGATCGCATCCCGGATGGCTTCTCGGACAGAGATCGCCAACATCAGAGGTGGTTCACCCACAGCTTTGCTTCCCCGCACGGTGCCCTCCTGCGCGGCATTGGGGAGCAGAGTGATACGAAAATCTTGGGGCATGTCCCCAATCGTTGGAATCTCATAGGTGCTGGCACCATGGGACAACAAATGTCCTTTGTCATTCCAAACCAGCTCTTCGCTGGTCAGCCAACCAACCCCCTGAAGAAATCCTCCTTCGATCTGGCCACGATCAATCTCTGGATTCAGGCTCGAGCCCACGTCATGGAGAATATCCACACGCAAAAGTTTTGACTGCCCCGTGAAAAGATCAATCTCCACCTCGGAGACCGCCGAACCGCAGGCAAAATAATAAAACGGTTTTCCCCGTCCCGCTGCACGGTCATAAAAAATCTCCGGGGTTCGATAATAACCATACGCCGCCAAGGAGACCCGAGCGAGATAAGCTTCCTTGATGATATCCACAAACTTAAGACGAAGCTCAGGGTTTTGATTGGACCAAATTTCGCCGTCGTCAAAATGGAGTGATTCGATTCCCCCCCCCATGCGCGTGAGTGCCACCCCTGCCAAACGCAATCGCAGTTCCTGACAAGCATTCCTGACGGCGGCCCCATTCAGGTCAGATCCCGAGGAGGCGGCTGTTGCCGAGGTGTTCGGGATTTTGTCCGTGCGGGTTTGTGTGACGCGAATCTTGGAAGCTGGGATTCCCAATTCTGCGGCAGCAATGCCATGGATTTTGGCATGAAGCCCCTGCCCCATTTCCGTGCCTCCATGATTCACCTGCACCGTGCCATCGGTATAGATAAGAACCATGGCCCCGGCTTGGTTGTAGGGGGTGTAAGTGAAGGAGATGCCAAATTTTACAGGTGTCTGAGCAAGACCGCGTTTTTTGTGCGGGGATGAACGATTGAAGGCGGCGATGGCGGCTCGGCGCGTATCAAAATCCGCAGATTCTTTGAGCTGATGCCAGATGGTTTGGATGCGATTGTCACCGATGTCCTGACCGTAGTGGGTCGAATTGGTTTCGCCCGTGCCATGATAAAGATTGCGCTCGCGCACAACCTCAGCGACAAGGCCGCACCGCCTGGCGACTCGATCCATGATCTCCTCAATGACCAACATCCCTTGAGGTCCACCAAAACCACGGAAGGCCGTGTGGGATGGCAGGTTGGTTTTGCAAACTCTCCCGCGAAACCTGACATTTGGCAGGTAATAGGCATTGTCCAAATGGAACAGAGCTCGGTCGCAGATCGCCGTGGAGAGATCCAAGCTCCAACCCCCATTGCTGAACAAATCAACTTCCAGTGCCAGAATCCGCCCTTCTGCGTCAGCCGCCACTTCGAATGTGGCAAGGAACGGATGTCGTTTCCCGGTCATTTGAAAATCTTGGCCGCGATTTAAGCGCATGCGGCAGGCGCGACCGGAGCGGGCTGTTGCAAGGGCCGCCAAAGCCGCAGGGGCAGCCGCTTGGGTTTCTTTGCCTCCAAATCCACCGCCCATTCTTGGACTGTGGACAACGATGCGATTTCGATCCCAGCCCAACACATGACCCACAATTCCCTGAACCTCGGAGGGGTGCTGAGTGGAGGAATGCACGGTGATCATGTCATCTTCCGTCCACTCCGCCCAAGCCGCCTGGCACTCCAAATAAAAGTGATCCTGTCCGCCAAAGGCAAATTCCCCGCCAAACCTTAGAGCACCCGATTCCATGGCGGCAGAAGAATCCCCACGCGCGATGGTATTAAACTCGGTGTGGAAACTTTCTTCCCGAATGGCCTGAGTGATTGAGGTCACTGCGGGGAGCGGCTCATAGATGATTTCCAACATCTCCGCCGCAGCACGACATGCCGCGGGAGTTTCGCCAACAATGGCAGCCACCGTTTGCCCCACAAACTCGACGGTGTTCACGGCCAGCAGCGGTTCATCCGGCCTCACAGCCCCTGTGTCATTCAATCCCGGCACATCTTCCGCCATGAGAATATCCACCACCCCTGGCACCTTTGCCGCGCTGCCCTGATCCCGGCGCAAGATCTTGGCGTGCGCGTGAGGTGAAACCACCGGCCACACGTGCATGGCCCCCGCATGCTCGGCATCATCTTCCACATACCGTGCAGAACCATCGACATGTTTTCGCCCGCTATCATGCAGTAAGGCATCCAAATCGGGGGTATGATTTACCACGGGGGGACTCGAAACTGGCTCGGCGTCAAAACCAGTCAGCACAAATGATCGCCACAATTCGGTGGGAAGGCTCTGACGGTATTCCTTCGTGGCACGCACATCAGTGATGGGGGAAAACTCAGCGTCCAGGATTTTTGCAGTCTCTTCCATCAGTTCGGAGTTCCATGCTTTGCCGAGAACAAAACTGGCCGCCTTTGCAGCCAGCATCGGGGTCGGCCCCACGCCACCAAAGGCCAAGCGGGCAAGTGATACGATACCATTCTCATCCCACTCCACACAAAATCCCGCAGAAACGATGCTGATATCCATCTCCCTGCGCTTGGACACTTTGTATGATTTTTCTAACCGGCGGACACCGGCTTTCGCTTTGGAGATCTTCACAGAAACCAGAATCTCTCCAGGTCCTAGAACGGTTTTGCGATATCCGGTAAAGAAGTTTTCAAGCAGGACTTCTCGTGATCCGGACTCTGATGCGATGGTCACCGAAGCCCCCAGCGCAAGAAGCACGGGAGCCGCATCCCCAATCGGGGAAGCCGTGACCAGATTGCCACCCAAGGTCGCACGATTGCGAATCGGGCGGGAGGCAAACCACCGCAACATCTCATACAAACTGGGAAAAGATTCGCGAACGATTCCCATCACATCCGTGAGCGGAATCCCGGCACCAATTGTCAAAGTTCCCTCATCCTCACGAGCCTCCAAAAGTTCTCGGACGCGCTGAAGGCCAATCAATCGGCGGTGGGGACGAAACGACTTTGCCACAGCAACCCCAACCTCGGTGCCACCAGCAACCAAAACCGCTTCAGGCGCTTCAGCCATAATCTTCCAAAGCTCATCAAGGCTTGCTGGCTGACGAAAAAAACCATCAAAATTTTCATAGACTACCCCCTGAGGGGAGGTTCCGTCCGACGACTGCGCGAGAATTTGTCCAAACCGATCCTGCGCTTTTTCAAGGGAAGATGCCGATTGCCAAGACCGGATGGCAGCGTCTCGGATGGGCCGATAACCGGTGCAGCGACAAAGATTTCCGCACAGTTGTTCATCGAGGTCCTCGCTGGTGTGAATGTCCTCCCGGTAATAGCCTTCAAACAATGATGAGATAAAACCCGGCGTACAAAAGCCGCACTGTGAGCCGTAACATGCGGTCATGTTTTTTTGAACCGAATGCGGCCCGCCTTTGGCCATGCCTTCCACCGTCCAAACCTCTTTTCCCTCAAGGCTGGGCAGCAGCGCGATGCAGCTGTTGATGGAACGGAAAACGCGGCGTCCCTGCAAATCCCTGTCCACCACTATCACCGTGCAAGCCCCACAATCTCCCTCCGCGCAACCTTCCTTTGCCCCTGTCAGTCCTTGCGCACGGAGCCAAGCCAGCAGAGTGGCATCTGGCGATTCGTCGATGACCCGCACTTGCTCGCCATTTAGAGAGAACTCAAAACCCTTTATTTCCACCCCGAATCCATACCCCATGAAAACCCTTGCGCCAATAATTTCTGATAAATGGCCTTCTCGGCTCGGCACCCCTACTGAAAAAAGCGAGTTCAGGGCCTTGCCCTCAAGATTGACGATGTTTCCGAAAGGCCAAAGGACTCAATCCGGTCTGCTTTTTAAACTGACGAGAGAAAAAAAAGACATCAACATAACCCAGCTCATTACTGATTTCTCCGACCCCCAGTGAGGATTCTTTTAAGAGATGCCGGGCTCTCCGAATGCGTGCTTCGATCAGAAATGCCTGCGGTGACTTTCCCATCACGCGCGTAAAAACCCTCGAAAAATGAGAAATACTATATCCATTGCTCCTCGCCATTTCTGCGATGGAAGGAACTGACGAAACGTCCTCGCTGATTGCGGAAGCAATTTGCTGAATCCTCCTCCGATGATCCGCTTCAGCGCTTGATGCAAGCATTGGCCGCGTAGGGGCAGTGAGACTGATCAGGACACTCTGAAAAAGGGCCTCAGCTTCCAGACGATTTTCCGCTTCTGCGTGTTCCTTGGCCACGAGCCTGACCACTCGACTCAGTGCTGAGTCCACCCAGAACACATCCGTCACATCATGAATCTCGGATGGCAATTCCTTCGCGCCAACCTTTTTTTCACCACGCAATAAATCGAAGTGAATATATGACACGCCGAGTCTGTTTTTAGGATCATGACCAGCCACATAAGTTTTCCCAGGTCGCATCCAAACACAAATACCAGGCCTGAGGGCAATAGTCTGGCCATCGGCAAATGTCATCCATCCCTGTCCAGCCCACACAAACCAAAGGTCGTAGTCAGTTAAGAAGCTTGGAGCGGTCCAATTCAGGTGCCAGCCGGGCTCGCATCGCACACGCCCAAGGCTGTTAATTTTTGGCCGAACGTTTGACCACTTCATCCTTCAACCTGAGCGATAAACACAAATCTTTGCAAGGAGGAACCATGGGAAATTTTTAAGCGATAAAGTAAGTTTGATCTATGAACTCCACCCTCATCAGCAACCCCTCTGCCGAATCTGACCTGACCACCGAGAACCCAGGTTTCACGTCACCCAAAACCAAACACGACGTCGGTCAACAACACATGAGCATGTCCGAGCAGAGTCTTTCTATTGAAGAGGACGTGGCAGAACATGCCCCCGGATTGTATTTGCCCCATGCCTGTGCGCAGCAAATCCCTGATTTGAATGCCGTTGGAGATTCAGAAATTCGATTTTACAAGTCCTGGGGATACCTTTCGGTGGCCAAAGCATTCAGCCACGAGGAGACACAATCCGCGAAAGCGGGCCTTCTGGATCTGATCATGGGACGGCATCCTGATTTTAATGGAGTTCTTTTTGAAGCCAGGGCTCGGGAGCATCTCAACACTCTGGGATTGGAGGAACGCCAGGACGCTGTCCGCAAACTCAGCAACTTTTTGAATCACGAGGAACGTTTGCGTGCTCTGGCTTTTCACCCTTCTCTCCTCGAAGTCATTGAGCGCCTTCTGGGTGATACCCCGGTACTTTTTCAGGATATGGCGCTACTGAAGCCCCCGCGGATGGGACGCGAAAAACCATGGCATCAAGATCTCTCGTATTTCAACTATGAGCACACCTCTCCCGTGGTGGGAGTGTGGATTGCGCTCGATGAAGCCACCATTGAAAATGGCTGCATGCAGCTACTCCCAGGCGAACATCGCGAACCAATCCTTCATTGGAAACGTCGGGATTGGCAAATTTGTGACAGTGAAATTGCTGGAAGGCATAGCACCGCCGCGCCACTCCTGCCCGGAGGTGCCCTCATCTTTGATGGGCTTCTTCCCCATGGGACCCCCCACAACTCATCGTCCCACCGTCGCCGAGCGTTGCAGTTTCACTACATCGGTAAAAACGCGGCCGCGATTCCTGCTTCAAAACGTATGGCCGTCTTTGGAAGTGAGGGAAAAAACGTTTCCTGCTGACGTCGTCTGCTCGCGTGACGATTTCTAGACCTTCAGCGAAGAGGGAAATCTTGCTAGCTGCCCGTGGCTAGTGTTCGCTTCCGCAGATGAGACTCATGGCAAAAGGAATCGTGGCAGCAATCATGGCCAGTTGTGCTTCTATCCAAGCGGAGCCCACGCATCAACTTGTCACCCCGTTTGAAACCTCTGCCGGTGGACAATTCGTCTCCTTGCCTGTGGGAACAGAAGTCGAAGCCCTCCCAGGGGACGGCAAAACATTCATGGTCCGCCACACCCTTCCGAGCGGATCCGTCACTCTGCTTTTCATCCCAGTCCAAACGCTGACGCCCATCGCAAAAACAAACGAAGCCACTAAAACCAGCCAAGCCGCCGAACCTGCCACGTCCCCTATTCCCGAGGTGCCTCCACTTGCGGCAAGCCCGTCATCGCCGGCTCCCACATCTGCTCCAACTGGCAAAGACGTGCGCCTTTCCACGGCTGATGGGCAAACAGCCGAGGGCCAAATACTGCGTCTGGAAAAACGATATGTTGTGATCTGGAATGGTCAGGACCCACCTGTGGATCTTCCGCTCAAATCCCTCGACAAACCCAGCGAGGAACTCCTTGCCAAGTGGGATAAGCAGTCAATGCGTAGAACGACTCCACCAGATCCGCGCATTGTTCCCGGCCAAACATTTGATCTCATTTTCCCTGATATCGGAGCGAGCCGATCCTCCAACCCCACCCGGATACAAATTCGTATTCCTGAAAACTACGATTCAGACAAGCTCTCACCAATCGCGCTTTATCTTGGGGGCGGCGAAGGCAATGACAAGTGTGACCCCCTCAATCAGTTTGTGGACCGCAATGAGTGGATCTTGGTTGCGTTCCCTTATCCATCATCTGCTCCCCGCCCCTTGGATGCCTACCGGGATGGTAAGTCCGATGATCTGATTAGTTTCCAAGAGCCCATGCTCGAACGCCTCCAGGCGATCCTCCCTAACACGGACCCTGAACGCCGCGTGGTCATTGGCTCCAGCAATGGCGCTCACATGATTGGGATTGCATCCTGTGATGGCTGGAAAGAATTCGTCGATTATTTTTCTGGCTTTGTCCTCCATGAAGGTGGTGGCAGCAAGAGCAGGGACTTTAGTGCCCTACGCCGTAAGAAAGTTATTCTTCTGATGGGAGCAAAGTCGGAGGGGTTTGAATTTGCCGAGGGCATCGAGGACAGATTGAAAAAAGCCCGCGTGAAAGCCGAGATTTTTGTGGCCGACGAAGAAGGCCATGGTATGGGCAATGCCTCTCGTGAGACCATCAAAAACTGGATTGCAAAACTCCCAACAAAATAATCTTCTCGCTCAAGCTGATCAGTGAGCGACCTACCCCTCGACGGATATCGCCAAGCAAAAACCCCGAAGGGAAAGAACTTAGTCACAATAAGTTCTCCCGAAGGCTCTTTCGAAGGAGCTGCTTGGCTCGGTAAATGCGGGTTTCAACTGCCTTGGTGCTACAATGAAGAATTTTTGCAATCTCAGCGTGCGGCAGTTCTTCGTATTCGCTCAAGATCAGCGCTTCACGCAAGTCGGGAGGCAGAGCTGATACGGCGGACCGAACTGCTGTCGCGCGCTCCGCTGCTTGCAAATTCGTCGAGGGGGTTTCTCGTGAACGCAATCGAGGATCAGATTCAAG
>JBGTLQ010000175.1:0-28172 GCA_041744075.1 Terrimicrobiaceae bacterium | reverse complement strand
GTGGGGAGGGGTGAGGGATTCGCTTTTTGGTTTCCGCCTTTACCCGATTGAGGAATCTTTGAGAGTCATGTCCCAAACTTCCCATGGCCGGCGCTTCGATTTTGACACCGAGTTGGCTGTGAGGCTTTTTTGGGAAGGAGTGCAACCCATCAATCGTCCGGTTCCCGTTTTTTATCCCCCCCGCCAGGAGGGTGGCGTCAGTCATTTCGCCTATTTGCGTGACAATTTCCTTCTCGTCAAAACCCACACCCGCCTTTGCCTGTTGTTGTTGCCACGCCTCCTTCACGTGTGGAAACTCCGCCAAAAATGGAAAACCCTCCGCGCCTCCTCTTAACTCTTGCCCGACTGGCAGCGCTTGGATTGCTCCTTCATTCGAGGGGGGCGGCTTGGCATCTCTCCGGGATGTTGCTCACAGCGCTGTGGATTGGTCCGACCCTGCGCCGTAATTGCCAGTGGCACGGTCCGGTCATCACTCGCTTTTCAACCCCTAAAAAAGAGGTCTGGCTCACCATCGACGATGGTCCCCATCCTGAGACCACGCCTGTCTTTCTTGAGGTGCTGGATCAATTCGGTGCGAAGGCTTCGTTTTTTGTGATCGGGCGTCGGGTCGATGCCCATCGCAGCCTTTGCCGCGAAATTGTCAGACGAGGGCACGGGCTCGAGAATCATTCCGCCTCCCATCCCTCGGCTTTCTGGTGGGTGCTTCCACCCTTCCTAGTTCGCCGGGAGATTTTGTCAGCCTCCGATTCCTTACTTGCTGCCACCGGCCAACGCCCCCGATTTTTCAGGCCTCCTGTTGGCATGTGTTCCTCCGGGGTTCATACGGCCACCAAAGCAATCGGCTTGAATGTTGTGGGTTGGTCCGCCTCAGGCGCTGATGGTTGCCCTCGCTCCCCCTCTGCTGTTGTGACATCAATTCTATCGCAGATTGCTCCCGGTGCCGTCGTGCTTCTCCATGAGGGATCACGGGCAAGGCAGCGGGTTCTAACCCTGACCCTGCTGCTGGAATCACTCCAACGCGAGGGATATCAGTGCGTGATTCCTCCGCTCGATGCGCTGAACTGACAATGTCCCTGCACACTGACAAATGGGTCTATCGCTACCTTTACACCGACCGCTTTTTTTCCTTCACCAGTTGGTTGCTCCCCAAATTTGGAATTCCTGTCGCCCGTTCTGTGACGCGAGGGGTTGCTGCCTATTACGTCGCAACGCAGAGGGATGTTGTGGCCACGGTTCATAACAATCTGAAGCTATTGGATCCCCAAATCCCTTCAGATTCCGCAAAACACCTGTTCCGTAATTTTGCCACGTGTATCTCGGATTACATCGCTTTGCATTCCATAGATCAGGAAAAGGCGCTCACTCTGTGTGGGGAATTTGTGGGAAAAGAACATGTGATAGCCGCAGCCCAGTCAGGAGGAGCCATCTTGGCCACAGGGCACTTTGGGTTTTTTGAATTTGGAGGGGTGGTTCTTTCAAGTATGGGGCTCCCGGTCACTGCCGCCACCATGGCCGAACCCACACCGGCCCTTTCCGCATGGCGTGCAGCATGGCGGTCCAAATGGGGAGGGGACACGATCCAAGTTGGCGGGGATCCCTTCTCGTCACTGATCGCGCAGCGCGCCCTGGCCGAGGGCCGCCTCGTGGCCATGCTCGCAGATCGACCGATGGGGAGTCATGGAATTCCTGTGGACCTTCCTGGGGGCCAAATCCTTTTTTCCAGCTCTCCTGCCGTCCTATCCCTCCTCACGGGCGCACCCATCATCCCCGTGGCCGTTTCCCTGCGGCCTGATGGCAAATATCGCGTCGCCGCACTCCCGCCACTGCGGACAGAAAAAGTGACCCATTCCCAGCGAAAGCAAGAGATTGAACGTTGCACCCGAGCTCTCGCTGCATCCCTCTTTTCAGAAATCCTCCGTGCTCCCGACCAGTGGTTCCAGTTTGTGCCTGTGGAGACCAAATGACGTCATAAAGGAACGGCGAATTCATTCGCTGCATTGAGAGAGTGCCGCCTGCGGCGGGCGGGATAGGACAGCGATTGAAATCGCCGCTCCGTATGGGTTTTACGGAACGGCGAATTTATTCGCTGCACGCTGAGAGTGCCGCCTCTGGCGGGCAGATAGATCGGGGATTGAAATCGCCGCTCCGTAGGGTTTTACGGAACGGCGAATTCATTCGCTGCATGCAGAGAGTGCCGCCTCTGCGGCGGGTGGGATAGGACGGCGATTGAAATCGCCGCTCCGTATGGGTTTTACGGAACGGCGAATTTATTCGCTGCATGCTGAGAGTGCCGCCTCTGCGGCGGGCAGATAGATCGGCGATTGAAATCGCTGCTCCGCTCTGTATGTGCTTTACGGAACGGCGAATTCATTCGCTGCACGCAGAGATTGCCGCCTTCGGCGGGTAGGACAGGACGGCGATTAAAATCGCCGCTCCGTATATGCTTTACGTCATGGGCGGTTTTGTAAAAATCGGCGCATGGATCAGCCTGCGTTTATGAATCCTTATGATGAGATCATAACGCATCAAAACAGGCTTCCGCACTGGGAGCAGGACGATTGCACGTATTTTCTGTCTTTCCGTTTGGCGGATTCGCTCCCCGCGTCATTGCTGGCCGGGTGGCAGGAGGAACAATCCACCTGGCTAAAAATGAACCCCCAACCGTGGTCACAAGATCAACAACAACAAGAGCATCACATGTTGTTTTCACAACGAAGAGAGCAATGGCTCGATCAGGGACATGGTGAGTGCCATCTGCGAAATGCAACTTTGCGTGAGACTGTGGAGAAGGCCATTTTTGCCGCATCCGAGGGGAACACGATTTGGTCATTGGTTTTGATGCCAAATCATGCCCATGCCCTGCTTTCGCTTAGGGATTTTCGTGAGGGCTCTCTGGGGAAACTGATGAAATCATGGAAAGGGGCTTCGGGCCGTGCGGGGAATCAGTTGCTCGGACGCAACGGTTCATTCTGGGCGAAAGATTACTTCGATCGGATGATCAGAGATGAGAGACATTTTGCCAACTGCGCCAGGTATATCCATCGGAATCCGGAAAAGGCACGTTGCCGTGAGGGGGAATTCACCTTGTGCGAGCATGCCCTGGTGAAGGAGATTTTGAATGCGCTATGACGGAACGGCGAATTTATTCGCTGCATGCTGAAAAGAATGCCGCCTTCGGCGGGGGGGGGTGGGTCAGCGATTGAAATCGCCGTTCCGCAAGGGGATTTTGTGAGTGGTGGGGGATAGGGTTTACGGAACGGCGAATTTATTCGCTGCATGCTGAAAAGAATGCCGCCTTCGGCGGGGGGGTGGGTCAGCGATTGAAATCGCCGTTCCGTAAGGGGATTTTGTGAGTGGTGGGGGATAGGGTTTACGGAACGGCGAATTTATTCGCTGCATACTGAAAAGAATGCCGCCTTCGGCGGGGGGTTGGGTCAGCGATTGAAATCGCCGTTCCGTAAAGGGGTTTTCGCAGCTGGAAAAAATTGCGCAGCCGACTATCGTGATTGGATGCGACCATTGCTTGTTCTTCTGCTTTTCCCATCCTTGCTCCTGGCCAGAGAAGCTGCCCAGCCACCTCTTCCGACGATCACTTTGAAGGTCGGCGAGCACTCCTTGAAGGCGGAGGTGGCTGACGAAGCCCATGAGCAGGTGATGGGGCTGATGTTCCGCGAATCGCTCGAGGAAAACGCAGGGATGCTTTTTGTCATGCCGCGCGTCGCTCCTGCGGCCTTCTGGATGAAAAATACACTCATCCCCCTCTCCATCGCTTACATCAGCCCGGCGGGTGTGATCTTGGAGATTCATGACCTTGAACCTCACAACGAGAAGCCAGTAAAAAGCCGATTTCCGAATATCGCGTACGCCTTGGAAGTTCGAAGGGGCTGGTTCTCGGATAACGGCGTGCTGCCTGGCACTAAAATTTCAGGTCTTCCTCCTCCTGTCGCAAGAAATTGAGTTGTTGTAGAGGAATTTGGAACAAACTCTCTCTAGTGAGTCTTTCCAATCAGAAACATGTTCCTCTACCTCGAAAGGCACAGATGCTGGGGAGCGGATCTCTCCAGACCGTCCAAGACTGAAAAGAAACATGTTCCATATTCCTCTACTTCAGGAGTCAAAAAAAATCAGCCCGGTCATTTCTGAGCCGGGCTGATTTTTAACCAACAATGAAAAGTTAATTTCCTAGGAGCTTGGAGGAGGAGGATCATCAGGATCGCCACCGCCACCACCGCCGTTGCCATCATCATCTCCACTTCCGCTGCCACCACCGCCTCCGCCGAATTGAGCTCCGACGTTGTTGATGCCTTGGTCACCGGTGAAAAAAGGATTTGTGTCAATCGAGGCTGGAAGCTGACCAGTCACCGTGGACCAGTTACTCAACGCTGAGGCGTAGAGGTTATCCCCGAGGTTCATGGCGTAGGCAATGTTGAGGTAAACCAATTGGGTGTCCAGAGCTTTGGCAGCATTTGCGGCTTCTTGAGAAGGAGCGCTTCCTCCATCAACAGGCACGGAGTTTTTACCATCATAGACAAATGCGGGAGCCCCTGAGCCTGAGAAGAATGCCAAGTAGTTGCTGCGAAGGCGGCGCACTTTTTCGTCGAGAGTTTTTTCTTCAAGCCGGTTTGTGCCAACCCCGATCAAGGAGGCAACTGTGTCAGGCGAGAGGCTGGCACCTCCAGCGTTGATGATGGCGCTGGCAATATCGTAGTCGAGATTTGGTGATCCGCCGGTGGCAATGTTTCGCTTGATTGCCGCAGTCCCAATGGCAGCAGCTTGGCTGGGATTGGCCTTCGCCGCAGAAGCCGCAATGCTTGCAAGCTCGTTACCGCTTTTCCCTTCAAACAGCGCTGCAATGGATCCATTCACCGACAATTTGCTGGGAATAATGGAATCATCGCGCTGATCCAAATTTGGATTCACAAGGATGCCCACTTGGTTTTGGTAGGCAGAAACAATTGATGGAAGCATCCCCATATCGTCCGTGGTGTTTCTGGCAAGTGACCTGTTAAAATCAAGAGGCACGTGGTTCAGTGCCAGACTTGCTTCAGAGCCCAAAGCAAGCAATGTGATCACTGCCGAGAAAATGATTTTCTTCATACTCGCAAAGTAGGTTGACCTCGCCCTATATGTCAAGGACTCATTCTGTGCTGATGTGACAAATTCGTAACAAAAGAAAATTTCCCAGATGGCATGGTCCAAGCTATGATTTTAGTCATTAAATGACATGACTGCGAATATACACTGTATTGACACGTATAGCGGGAAGAAGACCAAAATTGCTGGATTCTCACTCATCGAGCTTTTGGTGGTCGTTGCCATCATCGCTCTGATGATGAGCCTCATGTTGCCGGCTCTTTCCGGATGGGGAAGCTCTGCAGGTCGTCGCGGTGCTGTGACCATGGTCATGAGCACGTTGGAACAGGCCCGAGTGGCGGCTTTGGAGAGTGGACAGACGGTTTACGTAGGGTTTGCTCCTGCCAATTTCCCGGACCCTGAGATGAGGTATTCCGGCCTCATGGTCTTTCGAGAGGGGTCGGAGGAGGAAGTGAGCCAGGGCAAACACTACGTGGTTCTCAAGCGTTGGACCCCCCTCCCGAAAAATGTCGCCTTCAAACGGGTGAATTCCAGTCTTGTGCCCACGGGAGATTCCGCCGACCAAGAATTTCCCCTTCTCGCCAACCAACTCGGCGCTGCCCATGCTGGCGTCACGACTTTTCCTGTGGTCGCATTTAATAGTTCCGGTGCTGTCGAGGGGGGCTCAAGTCCAATTCAACTTTTTCTCTACGAGGGCTATTTTGCCAATGGGCAGGACAACTTCACCCGAAATGCCGTTGAACAGAACTCCTCAGCAGGTCTCTTCGAGAAAATCACCATCTCTCGCTTCACGGGCCGTGTTCAACTCGATGTGACGGGAACCTGAGCGTGTTCTTCGACAGGATCTCTATGATTTTCAGGATGGACAGGATTCTCAGAGTTTCGGGGCCAGCAAGGGATGCCGCTTCCCTCCTCCCCAACGGGGCTATTATATCCCATAGCCTAGGGCAAGCGACAGCGCCCCCCTGGGTTCCTAGTGTGAGGCGTTTCTGCCCTGTAAGGGCAGCATCCCAAACATCCCTACCGTTCGCACCATTCCGGCCTGTCAGGATCAACAATGGTTCTGGACCCCTCGCTCTCAATGCTAGAAATCCTGATAATCCTGCCTATCCAGTCAAAAGATCTGCCTTCAGTCTCATCGAAGTCGTCCTCGCCTTGGCGGTGATTGCGTTTGCCATCACTGGTATCATGGGACTTTTCCCAGTGGCCCTAAAATCCGCACAGGAAAGTCAGCGCGAAACCCGAGCCACTTTTATCGCCCAACAAATTTTTAATGACCTCAAAGCCAGCCCCCGAACGAACCTTCTCATCTCGACGGGCAGCGATTTGTTGGATTCGGGGAACTTTGTGACCCCGCGTCCTTCCTTCACCAACGCGTGGTCGAACATTGTCAGCTTTGATTTGGCCGGTGCACCAATCGGTGTGGGTACAAACACCGAAGCGATTTATCTGGCCTCGGTCTCTTCGACGCCCAATACCCCGGTTTCCGGCCTGGCCCGCGTCCAAGTCGATGTGGAAACCCCCGCCCAAGCCGCTGCCGCCAACCGCTCGAAATACACCTTCGTCACCCTCATGCAGCAATGAAGGATTTTTTCGACAGGATGACAGGATTTTCAGGATTCACAGGATTATGATCGAAGACAAGCAAACGGAAGAAATCATTGGCGCTGCCATGACGGTCCACTCCGACCTTGGGCCTGGATTTCTTGAATCTGTTTCCAGGAATTCCCTGATGATTGAGCTTGGAGAGCGAAATATCAATGCGCAGGCAGAAATGCCGATACCTGTATTTTATAAGAATCGCATGGTCGGTGATTTCATCGCGGACATCATCGTTGACGAGAATCTCATCTTAGAACTCAAAGCGACAAAGGACCACCATGAGGCCCACGAAGCCCAACTCGTCAACTACCTCAAAGCCACAAACACTCCAGTCGGCCTCCTTCTCAATTTCGGAATGCCCAGCCTTCTAGTTAAGCGAAAGTATCAAAATTTTCGGCCTTCTGAAAATCCTGTCCCTCCTGAAAATCCTGAAAATCCTGTCAAAAAATCCGCCTTCAGCCTCATTGAACTCCTCGTTGCCATGGCAGTCCTCTCCCTATTGGTCGTTATGATGCTTGGGCTTGTGGACTCTGCCGCGAAACTCTGGCGCGACAGTGAAAATCGCGTGGATGCCTACCGCGAAGCCCGGGCCGCCCTCGGAATCATGTCCCGCGACCTTCGCAATGTGGTTGCCACAACAAACACAAACTTTTTTCTTTTGAACAATGATGGAGCTTTCGGAAAAACACCTGCGGGAGCCGTCACCAACACGAACAATGCAGGCGCAGCTTTTTTTCTTTCGGCTCTCCCGGCCAATGCTCAGATCCAAGGCGGAAATCGAAGCGACATTTGCGAAGTGGGCTATTACATGGGATTTGCGCGATTGCCGGGAGACGAAAACCAGAGTTTGAACCTTTATCGGTTTTTTGTCTCCAGTGACGACACCTTCAAGAGGTTAGGCTCAAACAGCAATTTCATGGAACCCCTCCCTTCAAGTGCGGAAATCGAGCTCCTCGCCCGCAATGTCCGCGAGTTCAAGGTCACACCCTACGCTATTAGCAACAACGCCTACGTGGCCTTCACCCCCAGCACCAACAAGCCCATGCCCGACTTGGTGGAACTCACAGTGACCGCTGTCAATCAGGACGCCGCCAAACGCTTCACAAACAGAAACGACTGGACCAGCCAGAATCCCCCCGACTCCCTCACCAACGCCCAGCAAACCTTCACCACCCGCATCCGGCTCAATCAGCCATGAACAACCTTTTTCGACAGGATGACAGGATTGGCAGGATTTATGACTGCTCGCGCCTGGGACCGCTGGCGTCCCGCCGGCTTCCGCCGCCCTCTGGTCTCCTCCTGAAATATTGCCTTGGTCATTATTCAAGGCCAGAATCCGGGCATGAGAGCCATTGCCAACAGCGAGAAAATTCAGGAGTTCATTCGCGAACTGGCGGCCAGCGTGAAAGGAGCCGGGCGGATCTACCTTGTGGGCGGAGCCACGGCCGTTCTCAACGGCTGGAGAGAAACAACCATCGATGTGGACCTCAAAGCAGAGCCCGAGCCAAAGGGCTTCTTCGAGGCCATTGCTCTGCTCAAGGACCGACTGGACATCAATGTCGAACTCGCCAGCCCCGACCTATTTATTCCAGCTCTCCCCGGATGGCAGGAGCGCAGCCTTTTTGTAGCGCGAATAGGACTCATCGATTTCTTTCACTTCGACCCCTATTCCCAAGTTCTGTCAAAAATCGAACGTGGACATCCTCGGGACCTACTGGATGCCAGGGAAATGATGCTCCGCAAATTTGTCGAGCCGGAAAAGCTCAGAGCCTTTTTCCTTGCTATTCAGCCGGAGCTTCCCCGTTTTCCCGCCATCGATCCAACAAGCTTTTACCTGGCTTTGGAAACTTTTCTTGCCGCATATGAAGAGTCACGATCATCAGATTCTTGAGAATTTGCCTGGCTCTGACCGTATTTCCAAAGGTATCAGGGACCTGTCAATGGGGCTGACGACCATTGAAGGCTGTCTGGTTGAGATTGCACGTCCACGGCTTGAGCGCTGCGGATTGCTGCAAAAAGCGCCCCCATCCTTCGATCGGGAAATCACCCTTTACCACCTCCTTGACCAAGAACCCGGGGCCTCTCACTCCCGCTTCAACGCCCTCCTCCGCGAACTCGTCAGCTTCGAACATGCCCTCGACCTCCGCCTTTCAAAAAGCACCAGCAAGGAGCAATACCAATGAGCAAATTTTTTCGACAGGATGACAGGATTGGCAGGAGCAACAGGATTTCCGGCGCGGAAAATGTCAATTGTGGCCCGCACAAAAACCCGCTAGGTGCGGAAGAACACGCCCCCTCCGTTCCATTCAAAATTCAACATTCAAAATTCAAAACACGACAGGCCTCCTCCCTCAGCACCTCCCTTCTTGTGCTTGTCGTCCTTTCCACGATTGTCGTGGCCTTCCTGCAGAGCATGAGCATTGAGCGGTCGGTGGCCAGGAGTGTCATGAATCGAGAAAGGGCGGTCTTGGCTGCGCAGGCGGCGGTTAATGTGGGAAGAATGGTTCTCTTTGAGGGCGTAAGAAATAGCGACTCTTACATAACCGTTGTGAATGGAGATTACCTGTTTCTGGGCAAGCCAAGTGCGACCACGGCAATCACCAATACCAACTCGGTCATTCCCTACCTGCCGCTATTTTCAAGAACAGGCGTGGCTGAAGACAATTTTAATTTACTTCCAAGTTCTGTGTCGTTGTTGCCGTCGGCCAGTGTGGCAACTCCAACCCATGCCCTCCGCCCGTTTCTCGACAATGCCCGCCAAGTGAACATCACATGGATCACGAACTATAGTGTTGAGAACGAGCCGGTTTCCAGAATCGCTTTTTGGATCGAGGACATGCAGGGGAGGGTGAACGCTTCTTTTGTCGGGAACACCTTGGACGCTGGTTCGCATGGGAGATCAACAGGCACGAATGTCTCTGAATTGGCACTTTTCTCGGCGCTCACGAATGCTGCAACCGACACTCCGGGCAGTCCAGCCACACAAATCGTCTCAGCAAGGAACAACCTGCTGACCCCTCTAACAATTTCTCAGCTGGCTGGCCCTGCCAGTGCTCAGCAGTTGGATTCTGTAACGGCCATCCCTTATCGCGATGACTTTCTGGAAACGATCCCCTTTGGATTCGGTTACCAAGAACCTGGCGCACCAAAATTTAACCTTAACTATTTTGTCGCTCAGTCCGATGTTGCGGGGCTCGCAACGGCCATCACAAACAATCTCCCCAACTTCGATGCCCGCAAGGGTGGCTTGGGTGGAGGCCAAAATTATGCCAATACGCTTGCCGCCTCGATGATTGATTATGCGGATGCCGATTCCACCCCGAGTGTCGGAGCGGATTACCGAGGCGTTGACAGCACCCCCTTCCTCACGGTCATTTACACCCGCTATGACTGGTATCAAAAAAATGTTTTAATCGATGGAATTTATAACATTCGAATGAGGCTGGCGACCTATGCCCAACTTTGGAATGTCACCAGCAAGACGAACGCAGGGACATTTGAACTCAGAGAAAACAACAAGGACAACATTGTTCAATTGGGGTGGTCGCGTGGTGAGTTGACAAATTCGGTCAATGTTACGATCCCACCGAACCAAATACAGGTCCTCAAATTTGAGGAGGATCTCGTCATTCCAACTGGACCTTTGCCTCTGGCGGAAAATAAAATCAATCTTATTAGCCTAAACACCTCTTCTTCACGATTTGACTACAAATTCGAAACCTTTTGGAACGGCGCCGCCGTTGACAAAAACTTAGGTTTTGGAGCAGATCGTCCGGCAAAAGTTTTGGATCTAGCAACAGTCATTAATAGTCCTGATTGGACTGGTCACCTGCCGGGGCTGCGCTACGAGCCCTACACGACCGCTTCAGCCTCGCAGCCATTAGGCGATCCCCGTGCAACGTTTTATCTCACAAGAAATATTGGTGCCAACAATTATCCCGACCGAAATGCATGGGGTGGAATGGCCACCATGAGGCCCAACCCTGGGCGTTATCTGACACAGCCCGGGAACTGGCCTGACCGTGTTAACACAACCAACACTGCCAGAAGCCAACCGCCAGCTGATTCTGCAGCTAGTATTAGCGTGACAATTAATACCGTTGCGCAGCTTACCAATAACAGCGTCCCCCCCTCAACAAATGATGCGCCTCAACGAATCAGCAACGCAGGCTCCTACCGGAGTGCGACTGAGATTGGCAATATCTTTGACCCTTCACAGTGGCATTACCCAAACTACCCCGGCACGGGTGTTCCGATAAATGCCACAACCAACTCTGCCTATGGAGGAGGTTATTCGCTTCGGGTCGGCCGTCCCGAGCACCCAAAATTTGCAAATAATGGCCAATTCGCCACCCAGCTTCTAGATATTCTTGGTGTTGATTCAAATGACACCCTCACGAGAGTTTCACCCCAAACTGACACCTTCCGTCTCAATATCAACACAGCCAGCACAAACGCCCTACGGGCTATTGGTGCTGGGATCAGGCTCACAGAGGATCTGTCAGCCGGAGCGGTATCTTTACCGCCAAGCTTTTCTGACGACCTTGCTGCCGCGATTGCTGACTGGCGTCAAAATCGCGGGCCATTCCTTAGTACCGCACAGCTTGCCCAAGTGACAAACGCCAAGGGGCTGCTTTTTGGGAACACCAACCAGTGGACGAACAGTCCTCCTCCAGCCACGTTGCATGACGCCGCTCTCGAAGAAACTTTCGCAAAAATTTATAGTCACGTTACCACACGAAGTTCGGTTTTTCGCATTGTTGGCATTGGTCAAGCTTTAGACCCACGAACTGGAAAGATGCTCTCCTCTGCGCAGACAGAAACAATTGTCCAAGTGCAAAAACAGCGGGACGCCAACGGAACTGTCACTTCAACTGCTATTCAAACTTTATATGAGTTCACGAAATAACCCGATCCTTCTTCTTCTGATTGCTTGTTGGCTCCCTGTCGTTGCACTCGCCCAGCAATCCACCATCTCTTTCGTGAATGCCCTCCCAACCTCCGATCCTGTTGAGATTCTTTACAGGGGCGTTTCAGTGCGACCATTCCCGTTTGGACAGGGTGATATCTCAGCAGCCTTCGAAGTGCCGGCGGGGCCATTCTCATTTTCGGTTAAAGGTTACGGCCCAAGTCTTACAAACTTCACGTCAGAGGTCCCCGAAGCAGGTAAACTGATTGTGGTGGTTTACGAAAAGGCGATCACTGACAAGGACACCGGAGAAATAACAAAAGAATTGGCGATCAAGGAGGTCCCAGGCTTGCCTGCAAGCGGCAGTTCAGTTTTTAGGGCGATCGTTCTCGGTCAACCCAAGCCTCTTCTACTATCGCTTAATGGAAAAAGTACCACACTCCAGCCTGATACGGTCTCCAGTCCACAGAGTTCTGGCCTTTCATTCACCGTCAAAATCCCAACTCAGTCGGATCCTTTCACCATTTCTGTGGAGGATGCCGGTTCTTATTTGCTGATCATTTTCAACGACTCCACTGGGGCCTTCAAGCATACCATCACAAACGGATGAGGTCCCATTGAAGGGACTTCCACCTCTCGTGTAAGAAACCACGGTGCTGATCTGCCCTTGGATGTCATGAAATGAATTATTCTCGAACCTCGTCTTGGGGTCAGTCCTTTTTTCTTGCTTTTTTCTTTCATGTAATAAAGATGAGCATCATAAAGCTGCAGCACTTTAGGTTCACTGAACCCAAGTCGGTTCGCAGTTGTCAGGGCAAGTCATTTTTTCGATGCAGCCCGAACCAGTCATTTTATGACTGTTTGAAATGTCAGAATTTCAAAAGCACCAAAGATCCGAAAATCCTGCTCGTTATTGGTCACCATTCTCTTGATGCCAGCGCTTTGGAGAGTCGCAGCCAACATGGTGTCCAAAAGGCGTTTGCGGCCCAAGCGGTGGCGCTTTAACCAAGTCAAAAAGTCTGCAACTGACTGTCCTTCGGGAAAAACCCGCACGACTTCGGCAGCCTGCCACCAATGTTCAGCACGAGCGATTGCTTCCGTCATTGCCAGGGGACGCGGCATCCTCTTGCCATCGGTGACGATGTGGATGAACTCTGACAAAATCTGGGGGGCAACTCCAAAATCATGGCCGTCAGCCAAGAGCGACTGAAGGAGAGCATTCGCCTCGTGATGAAAAACGTGGTCCTGAATTTCCACCGCCACGAGGAAATCAGTATCAATCCCGTGAATCATTCAGCATGTCGCCTAAGATGTCATCTTCTGAAGTGATGGGCTGAATCGGCCCACCCACGCTGGCTGGGCTTCGATCTCGCAAGGAAGTTCGTCGCCGCATGTGTTGCTGCTGATAGTGTTCCATTGCCTCTCGGATTAATTCTGAGGTATTTCGATCCGATTTCTGAGCATAGTTTTGGAACTCTGCATAGACAGGCTCAGAAACATTGACCGTGATGGTTCTCATACATTCAAGTTAATGTATGATGTGTGCCGGGTCAACGGCGATGTGTTGAAATGAGAGGCAAATGCAGAAACATGTTCCATGTTCCTCCACGCAGAAAGAAAACTTAGCGTTTGGAGAACTGGAAGCGCTTGCGGGCTCCGGGTTGGCCGGATTTTTTGCGCTCTTTCATTCTTGGGTCACGGGTGACGAGACCTTCGGCGCGAAGGGCAACGCGAAGATTTTCATCGGACTGAATGATGGCGCGGCTCAGGGCCAGGCGAAGGGCACCGGCTTGGCCGTTGATTCCACCACCAGAGGTTTTGACCTCGATATCAAATCCGTGGATTGCATTGGCGATTTCCAGCGGGCGCAGGATCGTGTTCTGCATGGAAAGACTTGGGAAATAATCAATGAAGTCCTTGCCGTTGACTTTGATGTTTCCGGTTCCTGGCTGCATGCGGATGCTGGCGACAGCGGTTTTGCGGCGGCCGGAGGCGATGATATTTTCGGTGGCGGTCATGGGAAAAATGAAATCAGATGGTTTTCGGGTTTTGCGCGGTGTGAGGATGCTCGGTGCCGCGATAAACTTTGAGTTTGCGATAAACCGTGCTGCCGAGGCGGTTGTGGGGAATCATTCCCTTGACGGCACGCTCGATGAGCAATTCCGGACGACGGGCCTTGCGGGCTTGGAACGTTTCGGATTTATGACCGCCCACATACCCGGAGAAGCTGGTATAAACCTTCTGGATGTTTTTTTTGCCGCCGACTTGAACCTGCTCGGCATTGATGACAATCACAAAATCACCGGTATCCACATGGGGAGTGAAGATGGCTTTGTTTTTGCCACGCAGAAGGTTTGCGGCTTTGACGGCCACGTGGCCAAGGTGTTGCCCTGCGGCGTCGATCACCCACCAGTCGCGTTTGACGTCGGTGGCTTTTGCTGAAAATGTTTTTGGCATGGCTTAAATCAAGAAGAACTGAGGAGAATCTCCAAGGTGAGGGCTTGTGTCAAACGGAAATGCAAAAAACCTTGGAAAAAGGGTGTGATTAAAAATGGGTGAGGTGGGGGGAACGGGCGTCCCGCCCGTTTAAAGTTTAATTCTCCCAGGCAGCTTGCACACGGGCGAGACGCCCATGCCCTCTGGTGAGCATTGTCACCTCACCCACTTTTAATCACACCCCTGGAAAAATGTGTAGCTTGCACAGGCAGGATTCTTGGCGTATTTCGTAACGAAGGAGGCTGTAGGAAGTTATGAGAGTGCATTTGAAACAAATTCCCAACGGGGAAACGCTCAGAATCGAGGGCGAGGAGGACGCTGAGGCGTTGGGGTTGGATGAAGCGGGAGCGAGTCCGGTGGGCCCACTCCACTACTGTCTCGATGTCGGGATTTCTGAAGATGGGCTGTTTGCTACAGGGACGCTGCGGTTGCGAGTCCGTCTTCAATGCGTGGTGACGCTTGAATATTTTGAAGAGGAACTTCTCATTGATCCTTTCGCCATCCAAAAAGAACTTCATGGTCGTGAACTCGTGGACTTGACGCCGGAGGCCAGAGAGGATATCCATCTTGCCCTGCCTGCCCACCCGCGATCCAAAGCGGCAAGCGAAAGAAGCCCATTTGCCAAGAGCGCCACCCACGTGGAAAGCGCTCCGACAGCCGAGGGCGGAAGTCCTTGGGGAGTGCTGGACCAACTGAAAAACAACTGAACTGAATTATGGGAGTCCCCAAAAGAAAAACATCTAAAATGCGCCTTCGCACACGCAAGGCCGCAAATCGCTGGCACGCACCTAAACTATCCAAATGCCCCCAATGTGGAGCAGCGGTCCTAGCGCACATCGCTTGCCCCGCCTGCGGATTTTACAAAGAACGCCAAGTTCTCAGCGTCGAAGCCGTTTGACCGGTCTGGCGAAATCCCTCGCCAGCTCTGAGAGGATGGTTCCGGTGCCAACCGAACAGCCTGGCCAATGAAGATCGCTCTTGACGCGATGGGGGGCGACCATGCCCCGAAAAATCCCGTTGCTGGAGCGGTGATGGCGCTTGCTCAGCATCCAGAGATCACGAAGCTTTTCCTCACTGGGGATGAGGCCACGCTTCGCAAGGAGTTGGCCAAACACAAGTGCACCGATCCCCGTATTGAAATCGTCCACACCACGCAAGTGGTGGAAATGAGTGAACATGCGGTCGAAGCCGTGCGCCGGAAAAAAGATTCGTCACTGAGTCGTGCCGTGGACCTCGTCAAATCCGGCCAAGCGGATGCGGTCGTCAGCGCCGGCCACACCGGGGCGATGGTCGCAGCCACAACCATCAAACTCCGCACCCTCGAGGGCGTTGAACGTCCAGGAATTGCCTCATTCCTTCCGACCGAACACAATGTCTGCGTGCTCATCGACGCCGGAGCCAATGTGGACGCCCGACCGGAACACATGATCCAATACGCCATTATGGGCACTGTGGTTTCCAAACATGTGTTGGGTTTTCAAAATCCCGCCGTTGGCCTGATGTCCATCGGCGGTGAAGACGCCAAAGGCAGTGACTTCACCAAAGAGATTTTCAAAATTCTCAAAAGGAGTCGCCTGAATTTTCGCGGCAATGTGGAGGGTCATGACCTGTTCGAACACCCCGTGGAGGTTGTGCTCTGCGATGGCTTTACAGGCAATGTGGTTCTCAAAACCTGTGAAGCGACAGCCTCTGCCGTCTTTCAATGGTTGAAGCACGAACTCAAAGCCTCACCCATTCGCATGGCTGGAGCCTGGCTTGCGAGAAATGCCTTCCGTGCCATTCGTAACAAAACCAACTACGAAACCTACGGAGGCAGTCCGCTCCTGGGAGTTAATGGCATTGCCATCATTGCCCACGGTGCAAGCAGCCCGCTCGCCATAAAAAATGCCATCCGCGTGGCCAGCGAATATGTGGTCAAGCGGATCAACCCGCTCATTGTCGAGGCGATCAAGGAGTTTTATGAAACGACCCCGGACAAAGATTCACCAACCTAACCGCGCGGTCTCCATTGTTGGGACGGGCAGTTATGTCCCGGAAAAAATTCTCACCAATGCCGAACTTGAGAAGTCCGTGGACACTTCGGATGAATGGGTCGTCACTCGCACCGGGATCCGCGAACGACGGATCGCTGCGGATGATGAGTTCACAAGCCATATGGGTGCCAAGGCTGCCCAGCGGGCATTGGATCAAGCGGGCATCAAAGTCGAAGAGGTCGATTTGATTATCGTCGCGACCGTTACCCCCGACACCTTTTTCCCCTCAACGGCCTGCCACATCCAACGGCTGATCGGAGCCTCAGCGGCTGCTTGCTTTGATGTGTCAGCAGCTTGCTCGGGATTTTTGTATGGGATCGAAATTGCGCAGCAATTTATCAGCAACCACACCTACAATACGGTGTTGGTCATTGGTGCTGACAAGCTCAGCTCCATTGTGAATTGGGAGGATCGTAACACCTGCGTGCTTTTTGGGGACGGGGCCGGAGCGGCAGTTCTTCGCTTTCGGGCAAACTCACATGGCGTCATCACCACCTACATGGGCAGCGATGGGAACTATGGTGACATTCTTCACATGCCAGGAGGAGGATGCGCAATTCCGGTGACCGCAGAAAATCTCCCTCTCAAACTGAACACCCTCCAAATGAATGGCCGAGAGACTTTCAAGCAGGCTGTGATTTCCATGCAAACCGCCGCCAAAAAAGCGTTGGAGCAAAGTGGGCTCACTGTGGAAGACCTCACCTGTATCATCCCCCACCAAGCCAACTTGCGAATCATCGAGGCCCTCGCCGAACGTCTCCATGTGCCCTTGGAAAAATTTCATACCAATCTGGATCGTTATGGCAACACCTCCGCTGCTGCCGTGGCTATCGCCTTGGATGAGGCAAACCGCACAGGCCGTTTCGAAGTGGGGGATTACATCCTGATGGTTGTCTTTGGCGGAGGCCTCACCTACGCAAGCTCTGTGGTTCAGTGGTAGCTCCCACTTCTTAAAAGAGCGGCTGATCATTTCAGCCACAAGATTTTGATCTCTTTGGCGCAAGCGCGAAGCGCCCCTTTGTTGGTAGGGCTGGGCAGTCCCTTGCCCGCCGTCGCATGAAGCAGGAGAAGTGGGCGGTCAAGGGACTGACTCGCCCTACCCAGGAGAACGATGAGCTTGCGCAAGCGCGAAGCGCCCCTTTGTTGGTAGGGTTGGGCAGTCCCTTGCCCGCCGTCGCTTGAGAGCAAAGTCAGCGGGTTGTGAGTTCCCTCAAGCAAGAAGCTGAATCCAGTTCCTCGCCCATTTATAATCACGCCCACATCACACCCCGAGCAAGGCGAAGGTGATTTTCGTGCTTTTCTCTCCGGCCAGGTTCGGCTTTAATGCTGATTCTATTCATGGAAACTCCTCGCTACAAAAGGGTCGTCTTAAAACTCAGTGGGGAGGCACTCCGTGAAAAAGGCAGCGGTGACAACATCTCGCCTCAGATCGTTCAGGCCATTGCCCAACAAATTGCCGAAGTCCGGTCCATGGGGGTCGAACTCGCTGTAGTTATTGGAGGCGGAAACATCTGGCGTGGTCTGGCAGCCTCTCATCGGGGTATGAATCGCACCACCGCAGATTATATGGGAATGCTCGCCACGGTGATCAATGGGCTGGCTCTGATGAGCGCCCTCGAAAGTGAAGGCGTGAGCGTGCGGGTCCAGACCGCCATCGAAATGCACAATGTGGCAGAACCCTTCATCCTGCGCCGCGCCATCCGGCACCTTGAATTGGGACACGTCGTCGTTTTTGTCGCTGGCACAGGCAACCCGTTCTTCTCCACTGACACCACCGCCGCCCTGCGCGCCAACGAAATCGGCGCGGAAGTTATTCTTAAAGCCACCAAAGTGGATGGAATCTACGACGTTGACCCGGTTGGGAACCCTGACGCCGTCCGATTCGATCACATCACTTACTCGGAGGCCCTTTCCCGGCGGCTCCAGGTCATGGACTCCACGGCCTTCAGCCTTTGTATGGACAACCGAATGCCCATTGTTGTGTTTGATATGAACAAGCCGGAGAACATTCGGAGGGTGTTGATGGGAGAAAAAGTGGGAACCTTTGTCTCGGAAAAACTCTGAGCCCTGACATTTTTCCGTTTGCCAAATCCAATTTCCCGCTAAAACGAAGAGTATGAGTCTTGAAGACGCCCTTTTTACTGCTGAGGAAAGTATGGAAAAATCCGTGGATTTTATGGTCCACGAGTTCACAGCCATTCGTACTGGAAAAGCTTCCCCCGCTTTGGTGGAAAATTTGGATGTGGAAGCCTATGGCTCGACCATGAAGCTCAAACAATTGGCCCTCACCTCAGCTCCCGAACCCCGCTTGCTGGTCATTCAACCCTTTGATGCCTCGACCGTTCGTGACATCGAAAGGGCCATCAACGAATCCAAGATTGGCATCATGCCCGTGGTTGATGGAAAAATTATTCGCATTCCCATTCCTGAACTCTCCGAAGAACGCCGGAAAGACCTTGCCAAAACCGTTCGCACACTCGCTGAAGAGGCCCGTGTGCGCATTCGCAGCTGTCGGCGTGATGCCATGGATACGGCCAAAAAACTCCAAAAGGAAGGCGACATCACCGAGGATGACCTCCGCGTGGCCGAGTCCGACATCCAAAAGCTCACTGACAAATCTGTGGCCTCCATCGACACCCACGTCGAATCCAAGGAAGCCGAACTCATGAAAATCTGATGAAAATCCTGATCCTTCTTATCGCTCTTGCGATCTCCGCCACGTCTGCCCACGCCCTCGTCGCGAGACCTGCCCCCAATGTCCAATGGGTCAACTCATCCGGGAAAATAGAAACACTAGCTGCCTTCAAAGGACGACCAGTCGTGATTCTTATCGCCCCCTCGCCGAGAACCTGGGCTTTCCGTTTCCAACTCACCCGCCTGAAAAGCTCCTATCAACGGTTGGCCAACCAAAACACCATTTTTGTGGCCGCCTTCACTCAAGAAACTGGCCGCGTGAACTCAAATATCCCGTTCGCCGTGGCTGCCGACGGTCCGAAGGTCGGATTCGAATATGACGCCACAGATCGCTTCGCCATTGCCATCATCGGTCGTGACGGCAACCTCGATTATTTCACCAATCGTGTGCTTCCTGGTCAGCGGATTATCGACGTCATCGCAAATTCCTTTGTGACCCAGAACCTCATGCGCCGGCCCTGACGCCAATCCTCTGCACAGCTGGGCGGCCGAACCTGGGACCGCTGGCCCCGCGCCTGCGGGGCCGGCATTCCTCAATGATTTCGCACTCTTTTTGACACATGAAATTCAAAGACTCCGACACAATTCTTTTCACTGGTGACTCGATCACCGACTGCGGACGCCCTCGCCCTTTCACCGCGTGGGAAACCGGCCTCGGCAACGGTTATGTTTCCCAAGTCGCAGCCTTGCTGGCCGCGCATCAGCCTGATGCCAGGCTGCGGATCGTCAACACCGGTGTCAGTGGCAACCGCGTGACTGATCTCGCTGCCCGTTGGGAAGAAGATGTTCTCAGCTTCCAACCGGACTGGGTTTCGGTGATGATTGGGATCAATGACGTCTGGCGTCAGTTTGATCGCCCTTTCCTTCCCCAAGTTTCTCTCGAACAATATCAAACAATCCTTGAGGATCTCGTGAAGAAAACCCAACCCAAGGTCAAAGGTCTTGTCCTAATGACCCCATTCTTCATCGAGCCCAATCCCCAAGACCCCATGCGCATAATGATGGATGCCTACGGCGCGGCCGTTCATGAAATGGCCAAACGACACAACACGCTCTTCGTGAATACCCAGGCTGCGTTCGATGCGTTTCTCGCCCACCGCACCTCCCAAAGCCTCTGCGGAGACCGCGTGCACCCCAACGATACCGGTCACGCCATCCTCGCCAAAGCCTTCTTGAACGCCGTGGGTTTCAATTGGGACAGTTCATTGCGGTAGGTTTCCATTCAGACGAGCCAGCGCTCCAGGGTCTAAATGGTGCCAACTTGAAGCTTGGGGGCAGTCCTTTTTTCTTACTTTTTGTCTTTCTTCCTCGAAAAAATGACAAGAAAAAAGGACTGGTAACCCCCCCAATGCCAGTAATCGCGCCACCCCGTCTGACCTGCCAGCGGCATATGGAAACGCACGGATTTTAGGAAGAAATAAAGGTCTGCAATATCGTCCGCTCGGACGATAGACGGGCGGGTTGGGTCCTGAGACGCTCCGTTGATTATCACCATGAAAACACATCTTATCATCTTCACGTCGATCGTAGTTTTCAGCAACCCTGGTTTTGCTCACCTGGTTGCAGAAGCTCAGGTGGGTGGTTCTGAAACCATTTATGATGAAGGATCCACAGATGTTGATGAATACGACTACGCTGAGGATCCCGAAGACGACGTCTTCGCGCTTGCGGTTACTAGTAACGGCTTCGCAGGTGCCCGCTCCTCAGCTGGGTTTGGGTGGTTGCGGGGGGTGTCCAATGGTGAGGCGCAATCTGGTGGAAATTTTCGGCTGCAATATAATGTCGAATCTTTAAGTAGATGGGCGGATGTCTTCACTCTCACCACGACAGATCCGCTGCTCATTGGGACATCGGGAACCTTGCGCGTGGGCGTGGAAACCCATGGCGGTCTTGAGGTGAATGTGGGACTTTTCGGCGGCGCATCTGCGGCAGCCAGCGTGAATCTCCATTATGGTGGCGACACGGAAAGCAGATATCAAGAACGGACATGGAGTGGCGGTCCACAATTCTCTGGAGATTCGAGCATGAACATGACCGTGGATATTCCTTTTGTATGGAACACCCCTTTCGATGTGGCCTTGGAGTTGAGAACCTTTGTATCCGTGGTTGGAGCTGAAGGCACACCTGGAAGTATCGGACTCGCCACATCAGACTACAGCAACACAAGCGAGTGGCAGGGCTTCCTCGGTGTTTTCGATACCAACAACAATTTTGTTTCCGATTATTCATTTAGCAGCGAATCCGGTGTCGATTACCAATCGGCGATAGAAGCGCCTCCAGTTCCCGAACCGAGTGCTCTGATTCTGTTGTCCCTCGCGGCGGCTTTTGGAACGCTCAACCACAGACGCAGACAGCAGTAGGGCCTCAGAAAAAATCATCCGATTTTTTTCAGCGATGACGGAATGACTCCCTTTGCTTCTGGAGTCACCAGCGGTTTAGTCGTGGAACCACTGACCCAAATTTTCGCATCAGCCCCAGCGATCATCTACGGAAATGATGTCATCAGCATCCAATACACAACAATCACCGAGCCAACCACCGCATTGTTGTTGGCCGCTGGCGTCCTGATCACCTTCGTCTTTCGTCGCCGCCGGAGCGAGTAAGCAGGATCGAAGATCATGGCGAAATGCATGGGCGTCTTCGCAACAAGACGCCTGATTTGCTTTCTTTCACGGCTAGAACGATCATCCCACGTTTTGCCGGCCACCAAACCCATCTTGTGAGTTTTTTGGGTTTTCACTTGAAAACACCGGAATCATTCGTGAGATTAAAGGTGCTGTCTGCAGCATGTCGGCCTCAACCCTCAACCCAAAGCCCCATGAAAAATCGCACCACCCACCAAATCAGAGCTGTCCTTGCAGCAGTAATTGCGACAAGCTTGGTTGTCACACAAGAAGTTCAAGCCGCGCCATTTGTTAAGGCTGACAATGCTGATGCGCTGGATGTCGCCACAAGCTACACAAACATGCCAGCTGCGGTTCCCGGTGTTGCTGATACCATTGTTGTCGATGGCGGGCTATCCGCCTCCAGGACCTCTTCCGTAGGAGCGGGAGTTTCGGTGCTTGGATTGGATATTCAGGCGAGCACAGACCAGATTTTTACTATTTCGGCAGGGAGTGGATCGCTCACGCTTGGAAGTGGAGGGATTACCAAAGACAACACGGACCATTTGACAGCAATTTCTGCGGCGGTTGTGCTGTCCGCGAATCAGACATGGAATATCAATGCCAATGCTCTGAGGTTTTCGAGCCCAATCACAACTGACGGAAACACTTTGGAGATTGCTGGCGCCGGCACATTGGAATTGAGAGGAACCAACACCTACGGCTCAGATATCACCATCACAGTCGGCACCGTCTTAAGCAACCAAGCCAGCACTGTCAGCACGCTGGGTGGAAACAACACCTTCACCACCCTCAATTTTGCCCGTGGAAGGGTGATCGGAGCCACCCTCGGAAATTTTGGCGAAGCCAGTAACTTCGGAAGTGGTGGCGTGAGCACGGCAATCAATCTGGGCAGCAACACCGCCGACCCCGGCATTCTTGAGTACACAGGCGTCACAGACACATCAAACCGCACATTCAATCGTGGCGGCAACAATGCGGACGCCGCCACGGCGATCATCGAGGTTTCCACCGCCGGTCAGACATTGACACTCACAGGAAATCTCACCTCTGCATCGTCTGCCACCAACGGCAGTTGGCAATTTGGTGGAGCCGGAAATCTCACTCTCCAAGGCGTCATTTCCAATCAGGGCAGCACCGGCCTCACCTCCATCGTGAAAGCCGATGCCGGCATCCTCACAGTTGAAGCAGAAAATACCTACCAAGGTGGAACAACCGTGAGTGCGGGCACCCTGCTCGTGAACAACACGCTCGGCTCCGGCCTTGGCACGGGCAACGCGGTGGTGAATGGCGGCACAATCGGCGGAACGGGCTCCTTTACGGGTGCGGTAACCATTAATGATGGTGGAACCCTCTCTCCCGGTGTCGCCATTGAGACGTTGGGCTCGGGCATGCTGACGCTCAATACGGGCTCGACATTCGAGTACGAAGTGGATTCTGGAGTCTTGTTGGCCGTGGGCGGTGACCTTCAAAAGGTGACCGGTGACCTCAATCTGAATGGCATGGTAACACTCACCTTCGACGACCTTAACATGACTCCTGAGGCCTTCGATATCGACACCACCTTCACGCTCATCAACTACACTGGCGATTGGAACAATGGGCTGTTCACCTATGACGGCAATGAGATTGCCAATGGAGGCACATTCACTGCCGGGCTGAACACATGGCGGCTTGACTATGACGCCTCCATGGGAGGGTCCAACTTCTCCGGGGAGTATGTGGCCGGAAGCTTCGTTAACATCACAGCCGTTCCCGAGCCTTCCACAGCCTTGTTAATTGCAGGCACAGGCCTTGCGGTGATTCTGCTTCGACGTCGTCGGAGCGCTTGAGCGGGATCGAGGATTAGAGAGAATTGTCAGATGTCTTGCCGTCAAGTGCAGGAATTCTGTTTGGTGCATTTCAAATAGTGCCGACATTGGTCTCGCAGCCAGGCTCCTCCGACGTCGTCGGAGCGCCCGAGCGGGCTTTAATCAGCCTTGACTCACACAAGGTGGATCATTCACCAGTTGCGTGAGCCGTCGGTGCCATTCATCATTCTACTTTTCATTCATAGATCAAAGCAATGATATTTCTGTTGATTGGTCAGCAATCCCATGGGATCATAGATGTGATTCAATTGGTCTCATAAATCCCCGCAGCGTCATGAAATTATTCCCCCAGTATTCCAAAATCCCCAATCAACAAGCCGATTTCAGAGTTTCTAATTTTGGAAGCTCATGGACTCGTCCTCTTCGGTTTCATCCCCAGCGCCGATTGGCTCTTTCGACCCTTGTCGCGATGGTTATTTTGTCATTTTCCCCGATGGCCCAGGCATGGCGATATTCTGGGACGGGGGAATGGGTGGCACCTTATGCGCATTTGTTGGATTTGGAGAGCACCAACGTTCCAATTGACGCGAAGGTTTCGACGTCTCCAGCGGAAATTCGGCTTCGGATCTTTAAAGCGGGAACGTATAAGCTTTATCGCAAAGCGCCAGATGCCTTGGCGTGGACTTATCTCGAAACGATTGAGGTAACGTCGGCTCCTACGACTTGGACTGATGCGGACGTGCAGGTGGGCCAGCTTTACGAATACGGGCTTGGGGCCACAAATCTCTTTTACCCCAATATGAAAGGCAATGTGCTTGCTGGCATTGAAGTGGATCAGACGCATTCACGAGGGAGGATGGCTGTTGTGGTGGCTGAGGACGTTCCCTTGCGTTTGCCTGAAGAATACGCGCAGTATGTGGAGGATTTGGAGTTGGATGGTTGGACCGTGCATGAAATCGTCACCCCACGGGCGACCGATTATTTGTCAAATGACACAGGAACCAATGCACTCGCGACCATCAGCGTGGGCACCGGAGGCACCTCGTATGTGAACAATGAAAATGTTGCCCTCACCAGCGGCACATCAATGGCGTTTGGTCGATTGGTTGTTTCAGGAGGTGTCATCACTTCGGTTGTTGTCACCTATGGTGGTGGTGGTTTTACGGCTGGCAATCCTGTGACCATTGTTGGCAACACCGCCGGCAGCGGGGCCGCGTTAAGTGTTGGGTCTGTGACATCAGGAACAGCGAATCATGTCGCCATTCGGAATGCGCTCATCGAACTCTATAACGAATTTCCGGGAGAACTGAAAAATGTGGTGCTCCTCGGCAAGGTGCCTGTAGCACGGTCGGGAGTGGGATATCTGGGCCCGGATGGCCATGGAAACAAAATGGCCGGTGGCGCGGACGCCTATTATGGGGACATGGATGGAATTTGGACCGACACGGGCCACAACCATATTTATTACAATTCCTCCTCCGCCAGGGACCTGGCGATTAAAAACGGGCAGATCAATGTCCCCGGTGACAACAAGTTTGATCCCACGAATATGAGCGACGTGGGCGGGCCCAACAAGCGCTTGGAACTTGGAGTGGGGCGTGTGGATTTGTCCAATGACGTGGTTGCAGAATTTGATGCTTTAAAAACTTATTTCAGCAAGTTGCATCGCTACAAAACCGCCAGCCCGGATTTTCAGCCGGGACGATTGGCCGTCAACCGAAACAGCGCACCTCCCACGGGGGGCGAAGTGCAAGCCATCATGTTGCGAAGCATGCCTGGAGTGGTGGGCATGGAGAACATTGAGCTAATCACGACCCCGATTGCAAATACCGCTCCTACGGACGGTGATACCTTCAACCCCATGGATCGTGATGTGGCATGGTCGATTCAAAACGGTCCTCACCTTTTCTATTTTAAGGGCAGTGGCGTCCCGGACCGAAGTGATGGGAGCAAGGCGGTGTTCTGGACCGGGCTTCAGAGCAACTGGGGCTTTTGGTATGTCCCAAATTCGACCTCTGATCATAACGCCATGCAAAAACGGCTCGCCGAAAATAACATGACCCTGAGTTACACGTGGTCAATCTGGGGGCCCCAATATCTCTACCACCGCATGGGCATGGGCTATGACGCCGGGGATATGTTTCGCGTCAGTATTAGTGATCGTGTGACATATCCAGGAAATCCCTACCCCCTCTATTCGCAAGCCAGTGGCCCCCTGTTCATGGCACACATGGGTTGCCCGAGCTTGCGGCTCTTCATGTTTGAACCCCCGAGCGATTTGAGTGTTTATCCTTCGGGCGGGTATCCCATGTTGTCATGGACTGCCTCTCCAAATGCCGACGTGAGTGGGTATCATGTGTATCGATCCTTGGAGGCAGGAGGACCCTACGAACGTGTGACCTCGGAGTTAGTCACCGGCACCACCTACTCGGACACCTCGGTGAACAGCGGAGCTTGGACGTATATGGTCAGGGCCGTGCGTTTGGAAACCACGGGCGGTGGCACGTATTGGAATGCAAGCTTGGGAGTGCGTCAGGGCGTGGATTTGGACAACCCTCCCGTCGCCCCGCAAGTGGCAACCACTGCTTTGGAAGATGCCTACTGGGCCAGCCCGTTTTTCCTGAAGCTTCAAGCCAGCGGCGGAACCCCTCTGTTCACGTGGACTCTCGTGGAGGGAGCGCTGCCGCCGGGTCTGAGCCTCGCACCCAATGGGGTAATATCCGGAGAACCGGAAGCCGCAGGAGAATTCAGCTTCACCGTTCGCGCAAGCGACCATTTTGGTGTGCAAACTGAGCGTGAGTTGACACTGAGCGTGTTTTCAGAAAAACCGAATGTGTTTTTTGCCGAGGCCACGCAATGGGTCAGCTTGCTGGGTACGAACGAGCGCAAAGGTTCCTCCCGGGATACCGGGATGTTGATCTCGGGCCCACCCTACAACTACGAATCCTTTCTGCGATTCGATATTTCCGGCCTGCCGGATCACAACCGGATCGTGAAGGCCACCTTGGTGATGTCCGCAGATGACAAAACCCACACTGCCGCCTATGGCATGGTGCAGGCTGCGCTCTCACAACCCAGCCCCTCATGGAATGAGTCCACTCTCACCCACGCGACCCGTCCCGTGGACGTTGCGACGCTGGAGCCGAAGAACGCATCCACTCTGGCGCTCCCTTACGGGACGGTTGAGTTTGATATGACCGATTATGTTCTGCATGTCCTCGCAAATGATCCCAATCACAAGGTGGGGCTGAAGCTTTTCACCAAAACGCCCATGGCTTTCGGGAGTGAGATTCGTTTCACGACCCGCTACGCGAGCGGCGAGTCGCGCCCGCGATTGATCATTGAGACGACTGACGCGCCAGCAATTGATTTGATTAGTCCGTCCGTGAGCCCGGCATCCATTCAGGTGGGATCCGCTTTACTCCTCCAAACTGTGGTAACGCCGATCCCCGAGAGGATGGGTTCCGTGACTTTGGCATGGAGCCAAGTCAGCGGCCCCGGCGCAGCGCAATTGGGCACACCCAACCAGGCTTCAACCACCGCGACCTTTCCCCTTGCTGGAGATTATGTCCTTCGGTTGACCGCTGCTGATGGAGTCCTTACCACCGCCCGAGATGTGAGAGTGCGAGTGCTTGCTGTGCCAGCGGGTGCCGCAGCCGCCTTTGGAGCCGAGAACGGATTACTTGTCCGGCTTCCGATGGACGAAACCGCAGGGACCACGGCAGCAGACGTTTCACCTTCCTCTGCCGGACCAGGCACATTGACCTCGATAGGCAATCCGCTGACACTGCCAGTGTGGCAACCGGGCGAAGGCCGCGTGGCAGGAGCCCTCCTCTTTGATGGCACAGGTCAGCGCGTGGAAGTTGCTGACTCGGAAAGCCGTCCGCTCGACGGGTTCCAGCAGCTGAGCATTTCGGTGTGGATCAAAATGCAGGCCTTCAGCGGGCAAAGCACTGCCATTGTGGCCAAACGCACAACAACGTCCGCCTCTACAAATTCCTACACTCTGGCATTAAACAGTGGCCGCCGATTGACCGTGGCATTGAATGGCTCCACTTCGGTCACTGCGGGTTCCAACAGCACCCAACTTGCCGTGGGAGAGTGGTATCATGTGGTCATGGTTTTTGATGGCACGCTTTCCGCCAACAATGTAAAACTCTACCTAAATGGCGTGCCTGAAATTTTTGGACACCTGCCAACGGTCAGCACCATTGGTCGGCGAGCCACCACACCCTTGCGTATTGGTGATTATACCACAGCGCCTGTCACGAACTCCTCATCCTTCAACGGACTGATTGACGAGGTGCGAGTTTACAATCGTCCTTTGAGTCAGGACGAAATCACCGATCTCCACAAAGCAGCCCCTCAAAATGTCGGGCCCAGGATCATTACAGGGGAATCCGTGCAAGGAAATGTTGGGGAGCCCGTTGCGCTGGGCGCCTCGGTGTTTGATGATGGCCTTCCCGGTGCCTTGCAACTGCAGTGGTCTCTTGCCAGCGGTCCAGGAAGCGTGAGCTTTGGAGATTCGACAGCAGCATCCACCACCATGACAGCCACCACAGCAGGAGATCACACCTTGCGCCTACTGGCCAGCGATGGATCAATTACCACATGGAAGGACTTGCTTGCCGTGGTGACGGGAGCCGCTATGAATTCCGGTTACCTCGCATGGTTGGAGGCCAATAACCTGCCCACGGACGGGAGTGGTCTGGGAGATCCCAATGCAAGTGCCTCAGGTGATGGAATCGCCAATGCGATCAAGTACGCCCTTGGCCTTGACGTGGATGTCGCCGGATACGCCGGACATCTGAGCACCGAGGTGATGGAACTCGAAGGCGAAGATTATCTCAGCCTGACCTATGCGATCCCCAGTCCGGCCCTCCAAGGCGTGGGTTATTCGGTGAAGACT
>JBGTLQ010000174.1:0-3278 GCA_041744075.1 Terrimicrobiaceae bacterium | reverse complement strand
GATGGCGGTTTTGCAACGTCGGTCGTTAGAAACAAAATGCTTGGAGGCGATGAGAAGATTTAAGACTTAAATAAATATGTCGTGAGGGAAAATGGAGCGAGAGGATTTTAGCGTGATTCCCAAAGGTTTTTGAGATTCATTTCTTGATTTATGCCGACAAAACCCTCCATCAAACTCACCCTCCACGACAAACTTTCCCGGCTTAGCCCGGTTCAGGCTGCGAAATTGTTGGGACCCAGTGCCGCCGCTCTGCTGCCGAAAGCAGGGAGTGAAGAGATCGATATTGACAGTCAGGTGCTCTTTACCGCCGACCAATTTCAAGTGGTTTTCCCACTTAAAGAAGTGGTCGTGACCCTTGCTCTCCACCCTTCCTATCGCGACCGATTACAAATTGTCTGCAGCCACGATGGTGAAGTAGCCGATTACTACCGTGCAGCGGTGATTTCTCTCATCCTGGAGGAAAAGCTCGCCCTCGGCCTCTCCGCTGCTCCCAATGAAAACACCCCCTTGGAACGGCTCAGCGAAAGTGAGCTGGAGGAACGTGCCATTGCAGAACGCGTCAAACGCGCCGCCGAAGAATCCATGAAGATCCGCGGGTCCGACAAAGCCCAACCGTGGTGCGATTACACAGTTAGGAGCGCCAACAGCGGAAAAAGCTACCGCGTCGCAATGCGAGGCATGGATCCCGGCCAGAGCTACTGTTCCTGCCCCGATTTCGGAAAAAACCGTCTGGGTCTCTGCAAACACCTCATCCGCGTGCAGGAATATGTAAGCAAAAAATTCCCGGCCTCTGTGCTAACAAAACCTGCCCAACCAACTCGGATTAACATTCATGCCCGGTATGATGGCGATCTTCGCCTTTGCTTGGAGGCACCGGCGCGTATCAAAGGGACTCTGCGTGAGATCATTTCAAAATGGGAGGGTCGGGCGGCCATCGACGATGCCGAAATGGAGGAGCTGTTCGACACCGTGCGCAAACTCTCCCAGGCAGACGCTGATTTTATCGTGTATCCCGATGCGGAAGAAATTCTCAATCAAGCGCTGCACCGTCGGCGCATGGCGCAACTCGTCGGTGAAATCCGCAAAAATCCCGCGCAACACCCGCTGCGCAAAGAACTGCTTCACACCGAGTTGCTCCCGTATCAGATGGATGGCATCGCTTTTGCCGCAGGAGCGGGACGCGCCGTGCTGGCTGACGAAATGGGCCTCGGCAAAACCATCCAGGGTGTCGGCGTGGCGGAATTGCTCGCGCGGCACGCCGGAGTCCGGCGAGTGCTGGTCGTGTGCCCCGCCTCCCTGAAATCCCAGTGGCGAGCGGAAATCAACCGCTTCTGCGACCGGGGCGTACAAATCGTCGCAGGCAAATCTGCCGAACGCACCGAGCAATATGCATCGGGTGCATTCTTCACCGTGGCAAATTACGAGCAAGTGCTTCGCGATTATCTGGATATCGAACGTTGCAACTGGGACCTCATCATTCTCGACGAAGCGCAGCGCATCAAAAACTGGGAAGCAAAAACCAGCCGCATCATCAAAAGCTTGCGCAGTCCCTTTGCCCTCGTGCTCACCGGCACCCCGCTTGAAAACCGCCTCGACGATCTTTACAGCGTCGTAGAGTTTATTGATGAGCGGCGTTTGGGTCCGGCTTTCCGGTTTATGCACGGCCACCGTGTGGTGGATGAAAAAGGCAAAGTGTTGGGCTATAAAAATCTGGACGCCCTTCGCGAGCGCCTGCGTCCCATCCTGCTGAGGCGCACCCGCCACAGCATCCAGCTCGATCTGCCACCCCGGCACACCGAAATCGTGCGCATTCCCTGCACTGATGAGCAGAAACAACTGCACTCCGCCCACATGCAGCTCGTGCAAACGATCACCCGCAAATCGTTCCTCAGCGAAATGGATTTGTTGCGTCTCCAGAAAGCCCTGCTCATGGCAAGGATGAGCGCCGACAGCACCACGCTGGTGGACAAAGAACCCAACGGTTTTTCCAGCAAACTGGACAGGCTCGCGGAACTGCTCGAACAACTGATCGCCGAGCCCGAACGAAAGATCATCCTCTTCAGCGAGTGGACCGGCATGCTAAACCTGATCGAGCCCATCCTAAATCGGCTGGGCGCGGGATTTGTGCGCCTCGACGGCAGCGTGCCACAAAAACTCGCAGAGAACGGCCCCAACGACCGGGAGTTCCGCTGGAAGGGCCAGCTCAAAAGGATATCCCTTCACTTTGCTGGTGATGAGGCAAAAGACTGCGAGGCCGGTCTTTTCATTGTAGCGAGTGTGGCTGAGCACGATGGCCGGGCGGCGTCCTGCCTGTTCGCGCCCTGCTTGAGGATCGAAAACGAGCCAGCCGATCGCACCCAGTTCCGGTGGGCCCGAGATTTTCCGTTTCACTGAGGAAGAATCTCTTTCCCAACATCCGCCCCCCATTCGGTAGCCGGATGAAGATTATCTGCGGTGACATTGGCGAGAAGCTCGTCCAAACTGGGTCGTCTTGTCACCGGGCTAAGGGTGATTTTGGAGTCGCTGACTTTGAGCAGCACTCCATCGCCTTCTTGGAGCTGGATCTGTTTCGCGAGCACCATGGGAATACGAAGAGCGAGGCTGTTGCCCCATTTCTGAATCGTCGCGTGCATGTAGATACAATGAAGATACGTGCGCGGGGAGTCAAACTGGATTTTCGCGAATGATGAATGATGCCGTCAAAGCGTGGGGAGCGGAGCAAGCTTCGATCCGTTGCAGACAATGCCCATCTCATGGGTTGCCAGCGCCGCACAGGGCTGCTATTCATCTCAACCCTATTCATGACATTTGACCAACTTCCTCTCTCCGACGATGTGCTGATGGCTGCCAAAGCCGCTGGCTATCGGGAGGCCACTCCGATTCAAGAACGTGCGATTCCCATCGTGGCTGAGGGCCGCGATTTGATTGGTTCCGCCCAGACTGGCACCGGCAAAACTGCAGCATTCTCACTTCCGGTCATCAGTCGCCTCGGGGGACATGGTAAATTTCGCGCACTCATCATCGAGCCCACGCGGGAGCTTGCGCACCAGGTGGAGAGTGCGCTGCGCACCTTTACCCGATTCAGCACGCTGCGAATCGGGGTGATGTATGGCGGGGTGGGGTATGGGCGTCAAAATGAGCTGATTGCCCGAGGCATGGATATTTGGGTGGCGACGCCGGGTCGGATTCTTGATCATTTGGAGCGGGGCTCTTTCCATTTTAACGATTTGGAAACGGTGATTCTGGATGAAGCGGATCGCTTGTTGGACATGGGTTTT